>JAOUJW010000013.1 GCA_029882975.1 Gammaproteobacteria bacterium | reverse complement strand
ATGCCTGGAGACAACGTGGCGATGACGGTGACATTGATTGCGCCGATCGCGATGGAAGATGGCCTGCGCTTTGCGATCCGTGAAGGCGGACGCACGGTAGGCGCCGGTGTGGTTTCCAAAATTATCGAATAGTGATTGAACGTTAGAGTGGTTAAGGGTCTCTAAAACATGGCAACGACAGGACAAAGAATACGTATCCGATTGAAAGCATTCGATCATCGTTTGATAGATCAGTCGGCTCGAGAAATAGTGGAAACGGCGAAGCGTACGGGTGCTCAAGTGAGAGGTCCAATACCGTTGCCTACCAAAAAAGAGCGATGGACTGTATTAATCTCGCCGCATGTGAACAAGGATGCGCGGGACCAGTACGAGCTGCGAACTCACAAACGATTGATGGACATAGTTGATCCTACCGACAAGACAGTGGATGCGCTGATGAAACTGGATCTTGCCGCAGGTGTAGATGTTCAAATCAAATTAAGTTAATCGGTAATTTTAAGGGTCTTGAGCACCGGTTAGGCCGGTGTGGATAAGAGGAATAAAGAATGACTATTGGTGTAGTTGGTCGCAAAGCCGGGATGACTCGGGTTTTTACTGAGGACGGTGCGTCTGTGCCCGTTACTGTAATTGAGGTTGAGCCCAACCGCATTGCGCAAGTAAAAACCATGGAAAACGATGGCTATCGCGCTGTACAGGTTACCACCGGGGCTCGTCGTACGTCTCGCGTTAACAAACCTGCAGCAGGATTGTTTGCCAAGGCCGGTATTGAACCGGGTCGCGGTCTGTGGGAATTCAGGCTGAATGACGGTGAAGGCGAAGATTACAGTACCGGTTCTGATCTTAAAGTGGATATGTTCTCTGCAGGACAGAAAGTCGATGTGACCGGCACCAGCATTGGTAAAGGTTTCGCTGGTGTTATTAAAAGACATAACTTCAGTATGCAGGATGCTACTCACGGTAACTCTTTGTCGCATCGGGCACCGGGTTCTATTGGTCAGAACCAAACGCCTGGCCGCGTTTTCAAAGGGAAAAAGATGGCTGGTCACATGGGTAATGTTAAGCGCACCGCACAGAACTTAGAAGTTGTGCGAGTTGATGCGGATCGAAATTTACTGCTGATAAAAGGGGCCGTACCCGGTGCCAAAGGCAGTGATGTCATCGTGCGCTCTTCTGTAAAAGCACGTAGCTGAGGGGTTAGGTATGAATTTGCAATTAACCACTGCAACAGGCAAGGCTTCTAAAAAGACCGTAGAGGTTTCTGATGCAGCATTTGCCCGCGAATACAATGGAGCCTTGGTTCATCAGGTTGTTACCGCTTATCTGGCCGGTGCCCGTTCCGGGACGCGTGGCAGTAAAAGCCGAGCTGATGTCAGAGGCGGTGGTGCGAAACCGTGGCGGCAAAAAGGCACCGGTCGTGCTCGTGCCGGTACCTCCAATAGCCCAATTTGGCGCGGGGGCGGCATGTCATTTGCGCTGAAACCACAAAATCATTCGCAAAAAGTAAACAAAAAAATGTACCGCAATGGGGTTAGGGCCATCATGTCCGAGTTGGTTCGCCAGGAACGTCTCGTGGTGGTTGAATCCTTGGACCTGGAAGCGCCAAAAACCAAAGAGTTGGTCGATAAGCTTAAAGCATTGGGTTTGGATGATGTGTTGATTGTTGTTCCTCAAGTGGATGAAAAACTGGGTCTGGCTTCACGTAATCTATTTAAAGTGGGTGTGTGTACGCCAACAGACTTGAGCCCGGTTGCTCTGGTAGGCAGCGACAAAGTACTTATGACTGTGGATGCGGTCAAACAGCTTGAAGGAATACTCTCATGAATTTCAGTTTAGTGGCTAATATTTTGTTGTCGCCGCACGTGACGGAAAAAGCCACCATGGCGACCGAGTTGAACAATCAATACGTGTTTAAAGTTGCTTCCAAGGCCACCAAACCGCAAATCAAGCAGGCTGTGGAAAAAATGTTCGAAGTGCAAGTGGATTCTGTGCGAGTACTCAATGTTAAAGGTAAGCAAAAACGTTTTGGTATGCAGATGGGTCAACGCAAAGGTTGGAAAAAAGCCTATGTTCGCCTCAAAGATGGGCAGACCATAGATCTGGTCGGTGGTGAGTAAACCGAGTACGCGAGCACTCAAGTTCAGGTTTGAAGGATAATTGTTATGGCAATAGTTAAAGCGAAACCCACATCAGCCGGTAGACGGTTTGTGGTTTCTGTGTCGACAAGCGAACTGCATAAGGGAGCTCCCTATGCGCCGCTGGTGGAAACAAAACACCGCTCGGGTGGTAGAAACAACCAGGGTCGTATCACCACGCGACATCGCGGTGGCGGCCACAAGCAACACTATCGGATTATTGATTTCAAACGAAATAAAGACGGTATTGCCGGTAAAGTTGAACGTTTGGAATACGATCCTAATCGCAGCGCCCACATTGCGCTGGTACTGTATAAAGATGGTGAACGACGCTATATTATTGCGCCCAAGGGTGTTCAAGCCGGTACTGAAATTTTTTCCGGCTCCGACGCACCAATCAAGCCGGGTAACAGCATGAGCTTGCGACAAATGCCTGTAGGTACGGTTGTTCATTGTGTAGAACTCAAACCCGGTAAAGGCGCTCAAATTGCGCGCAGTGCCGGTGCTTCCGCGCAGTTGGTAGCGCGGGAAGGTGATTACGCGACGCTGAGACTGCGGTCCGGTGAAATGCGTAAGGTACATAGCGATTGTCGAGCTACCATCGGTGAGGTGGGTAACAGCGAGCACAATCTTCGTTCTTTGGGCAAAGCCGGTGCAACTCGCTGGCGTGGTGTGCGTCCAACGGTTCGCGGTGTAGCTATGAATCCGGTTGATCATCCTCACGGGGGTGGTGAAGGTCGTACCTCCGGTGGTCGTCATCCTGTATCACCTTGGGGTATGCCAACAAAAGGTTACAAAACGCGCCACAACAAACGAACTGACGGTATGATTATTCGCCGTCGTAAACAGAAGTAGCGGATGAGGTCATAAACAGTGCCACGTTCAATTAATAAAGGACCATTTGTCGATTTGCACTTGATCAAAAAAGTACATGCGGCAGTAGAGTCAAACAATCGCAAACCGATTAAAACCTGGTCGCGCCGTTCCATGGTTACGCCTGAAATGATCGGTCTTACAATAGCAGTGCATAATGGCAAGCAGCACGTACCTGTGTTCGTGTCCGAGGACATGATCGGCCATAAGTTAGGTGAGTTTTCACCGACACGCACTTATAAAGGCCATGCGGCAGATAAGAAAGGTAAGTAAGGAGCGTATCGATGCAAGCTAGAGCTATATTGAAAAATGCGACTCTTTCACCGCAAAAATGTCGACTGGTTGCAGACCAAGTTAGAGGTAAATCGGTGGAAAAAGCGCTGCAAATACTGGCTTTCAGTCCAAAGAAAGCTGCGTTTATTGTTAAGAAAGTGCTGGAATCTGCCATTGCTAACGCGGAACACAATGATGGTGCGGATATCGACGAATTAAAGGTATCTGCTATCACGGTGGACGAGGGGCGCACCATGAAACGAATGCACGCCCGTGCCAAAGGCCGGGGTAACCGCATTCTGAAACGAAGCAGTCACATTACTGTGACTGTCAGTGATAATTAAGAGAGGCACCAATGGGTCAAAAAGTACATCCAATCGGAATACGGCTTGGAATTGTTAAAGACTGGACATCCAAATGGTATGCGGATTCCAAGGATTTCGCCAATTACCTTAATATGGATCTGAAAGTCAGGGAGAAAATAAAAAAAGCCCTGTCTCACGCGTCCGTCAGCCGAATCCAGATTGAACGACCGGCCAATAACGCCCGTATCACCATACACACTGCCCGTCCGGGTATTGTTATCGGTAAAAAAGGTGAAGATATTGAAAAGCTGCGCAAAGAAATCAGTCAAATGATGGGCGTGGTGGTAAATGTCAATATCGAGGAAATCCGTAAGCCGGAATTGGATGCGACCCTGGTGGCTGAAAACATTGCTCAACAGCTGGAGCGCCGCATTATGTTTCGCCGCGCTATGAAACGCGCTGTCACCAACGCAATGCGTTTGGGGGCGCTGGGTGTAAAAGTGCGGGTTTCAGGTCGTTTGAACGGTGCGGATATCGCCCGCGCAGAGTGGTACCACGAAGGTCGTGTTCCTCTACACACCCTGCGAGCGGATATCGACTACGGTGTCGTTGAAGCTAATACCACTTACGGAGTCATTGGAGTTAAAGTCTGGTTGTTTAAAGGCGAAGTCTTTGAGAAAGGCATTCCCCAGGCCGGCTCCAGCGAAAACACCGTAGCGACGAACTAGGTTAGGAGTTTTTCCAATGCTACAACCAAAACGAACCAAATTTCGTAAACAACACAAAGGTAAGAACCGCGGTCTGGCGACTCGCGGTAGTAAAATCAGCTTTGGCGAGTACGGACTAAAGGCAACCGCCCGCGGTCGGATTACGGCTCGACAAATAGAGGCTGGTCGACGAGCCATGACCCGACACATTAAGCGTGGCGGTAAAATCTGGATTCGTATTTTCCCCGATAAGCCCATTACAAAGAAACCATTGGAAGTCCGTATGGGTAAAGGGAAAGGTGGTGTGGAATACTGGGTGGCTCAAATCCAACCAGGCCGCATGCTGTTTGAAATGGAAGGTGTGGCGGAAGATGTAGCGCGCGAGGCATTTCGCTTGGCGGCGGCCAAGTTGCCTGTGGCCACCACATTTGTTGCCCGTACTGTCATGTAATGTAACGGTGATGATATGAAAGCAAGCGAATTGAGAAGCAAAAGTAAAGCAGAGCTAAACGAAGAATTGGATAATCTTCTGCGCGAACAGTTTAACCTGCGAATGCAAAAGGGGATGGGACAGTTGGGCAATCCGGCCCGGTTTAAGTCTCTGCGCCGGGATATCGCCCGGGTTATGACAGTAATTAACGAAGCGGGTAAATAACATGACTGAAAACAAGGTCTTGCGCACTACAACCGGTCGTGTGGTCAGCAATAAAATGGATCGTACTATTACGGTTTTGGTTGAGAGGCAGGTGAAGCACCCCCTGTATGGAAAATATATTAAGCGTTCCACTAAATTGCACGCACATGATGAAAATAATGAGTGTAATGAAGGGGATGTTGTGTGTATTACCGAATGTCGCCCTATTTCCAAGACCAAGTCCTGGCGGCTGGTGGAAGTGGTGGAAAAAGCTGATCTGGCTGTCTAGATCGGTTTAGTGACACAATATTTGGGTTAATAAGAATTTAATGGTATCATTGCGCGCCCTGAGCGATCGGGGAAGTGCAAAATGCATGATTTTATGGAGATGTTCCGATGATTCAGATGCAAACGGTACTTGATGTGGCTGATAACAGCGGCGCACGGCGTCTGATGTGTATCAAAGTACTTGGTGGTTCCAAACGGCGATACGCCAACGTTGGGGACATCATAAAAGTCAGCGTCAAGGAAGCCATACCACGAGGTAAGGTGAAAAAGGGTGAAGTGTATAACGCCGTAGTCGTGCGTACCCGCAAGGGTGTTCGCCGTCCAGACGGTTCCCTGATTCGCTTTGATGGCAATGCTGCCGTATTGTTGAACAATCAGCATCAACCCATCGGTACCCGTATATTTGGTCCAGTAACCCGTGAACTGCGAAGTGAGAAGTTTATGAAAATAATCTCACTGGCACCGGAAGTGTTGTAATAGAGTACCTTTAGTAAGTAATTGTTTTGGTTGTGCTAAATTAAAGAGTGCAAAGCATGCGTAAAATCAGAAAAGGCGATGACGTCATAGTTATCGCGGGAAAAGACAAGTCAAAACGCGGTTCTGTCCTGCGTGTACTGGAAAACGATAGAGTCATTGTTGAAAATTGCAACATGGCAAAGAAACACGTTAAGCCCAATCCCAACTCAGGGGAGAGTGGCGGTATAGTGGAAAAAGAAATGCCACTGCACGTTTCCAATGTGGCTTTATTCAATCCGGCCACCAAGAAGGCTGACCGGGTCGGAATTAAAACATTGGAAGATGGGCGTAAAGTGCGCTATTACAAATCCAACAACGAAGTTGTTGATGTGTAAAGACGGATAAAGCAATGTCTAGATTAAAAGAATTTTATCGCAGTACAGTTGTTGATCAGTTGATGAAACAGTTCAACTATCAGAGTGTTATGGAAGTTCCCAAGATCACTAAAATCACTCTGAACATGGGTGTGGGTGAAGCCGTGGGCGACAAAAAGGTCATACAAAATGCGGTAGGTGATATGGCTAAGATTACGGGACAACAGCCCATAGTCACCAAAGCGCGTAAATCCGTTGCTGGATTTAAGATCCGCGACGGTTGGCCAATTGGTTGTAAAGTCACCCTGCGTCGTGAGCGTATGTATGATTTTCTGGACCGATTTATTTCCATCGCGGTACCCCGCATTCGTGACTTCCGTGGTTTGAACGGTAAATCATTTGATGGGCGGGGAAACTACAGTGTGGGAGTTCAGGAGCAGATCATTTTCCCTGAAATCGATTACGACAAAATCGATGCGATCCGGGGTATGGACATTACTGTTACCACAACGGCTAAAACCGACGCAGAAGCCAAGGCATTATTGTTGGCCTTTAATTTTCCGCTGAAAAAATAAACGAGATACGGGTATGGCAAAGCTATCAATTATTAACAGAGAACTGAAACGCGCGAAGACTGTACAGAAGTATTCCGCCAAGCGAGCAACGTTGAAGCAAAAACTGAAAGACCCCAATGTGAGCGCTGAGGAAAAGGAAGAGTTGCGCAAAAAGTTTCAAGCTTTGCCCAGAGATGCAAGCCCCTGCCGCATACGAAATCGTTGTCGGGTGACCGGTCGTCCGCATGGGTATTACAGAAAATTCGGTTTGAGCCGGACTAAATTACGCGAAGCAGCGATGCGTGGTGACGTACCCGGTTTGGTGAAAGCCAGCTGGTAAGCGGCTTTGTAGAGAATACAACGGAGTAAATAGAAATGAGTATGTCAGATCCCATAGCTGATATGTTGACCCGAATTCGCAATGGCCTGTCTTCAGGAAAAGTCAGCGTGAGTATGCCGTCTTCTAAAATGAAAGTGGCAGTAGCCAAACTGTTAAAAGACGAAGGGTACATTAGCGACTATGCGCATGCGGCAGATGATGGCAAGAAAGTTCTGGAAGTTTCCTTGAAATATTATCAAGGCAAGCCGGTCATCGAGACCATCCAGCGCGTTAGCCGACCCGGGTTGCGAGTATACAAGAGTAAAGACGATCTACCGCAGGTAATGGGTGGCCTTGGTGTAGCGATTATTTCCACTTCCGCGGGTTTGTTAGCGGACCGCGACGCACGCAAAGCCGGACACGGTGGCGAAGTTGTCTGTTACGTTGCATAGAGGATTATAAGCATGTCACGAATTGCAAATAGCCCGGTCAGTATTCCGTCAGGTGTTGAAGTGGCCCTCGCAGGCCAATCGATTGATATCAAAGGCGCCAAAGGTAAGCTGTCTCACAATATTCATCCCTTGGTTGAAGTGGTGCAGGAAGACAATGTGCTCATATTCAAGTCTCGTCAGAAGAGCGGCCCTGCTCGCGCTTTGACTGGAACGACTCGAGCGCTGGTTAATAACATGGTAACCGGCGTAAGTCAGGGATTTGAGCGAAAACTGGAATTAGTGGGTGTGGGTTATCGTGCCCAAGCACAGGGTAATAAACTTAACTTAACATTGGGATTTTCTCACCCGGTTGAGTTTCCGGTACCCGAGGGTATCAGCATTGAGACTCCCAGTCAGACAGAAATCATGGTCAGAGGGGTTGATAAGCAACAAGTGGGTCAGGTCGCGGCTAATATACGTGCCTATCGTCCGCCCGAGCCTTACAAAGGCAAGGGTGTCCGTTATGCCAACGAACAAATCGTCCGCAAAGAAGCCAAGAAGAAATAAGTAGGTTAAGCGAAATGGATAAGAAATCACAGCGAATTAAGCGTGCGAAGCGCAGTCGAGCGAAGATCAAAGAATTAAGAGTTTTTCGCTTGTCAGTATTCAAAACCCCAATGCATACCTATGCCCAGATCATTGATCCTACCGGCAGTACAGTGGTTGCTGCGGCAGCTACGGTGGAAGCGGACGTTAAAAAGGGTTTGAAGCACACCGGAAACAAAGATGCAGCGGCAAAAGTCGGGCAGTTGATCGCAGAGCGGGCAAAAGCCGCCGGCGTAGAGACGGTTGCATTTGATCGTTCCGGATTTAAGTATCATGGTCGCATTAAAGCGTTGGCTGATGCTGCGCGCGAAGGCGGACTGCAATTCTAACTGTAAACACGGCGAATAAAACATGGCAACACAAAGTGATGGCTTAATCGAGAAATTGGTAACTATAAACAGGGTTGCCAAAGTAGTTAAAGGCGGGCGCCAATTTGGATTTGCTGCCTTGACCGTCGTCGGCGATGGTAATGGGCGAGTAGGATTCGGTCGCGGTAAAGCACGTGAAGTGCCTGTCGCTGTTCAAAAAGCGATGGATGATGCCCGCAAGAATATGAAAACCGTAACCTTGAATGAAGGTACGTTACAGTACCCATTGGTTGGCGAACACGGTGCTGCAAAAGTGGTTATGTTACCGGCATCAGAAGGTACCGGAATTATCGCCGGTGGTGCTATGCGTGCAGTATTCGAGGCGGTAGGCGTACACAATGTGCTGGCCAAATGTATTGGCACCAACAACCCCATAAACGTGGTTCGCGCCACTTTTGACGGGTTGACAGCAATGGCGACTCCGGAAGCGGTAGCCGCCAAACGTGGAAAAAGTGTAAAAGATATAGTGGGATAATCACATGAGTGGCACTGGTGAAATCAAAGTTACCCTGGTAAAGAGCGTTATTGGCAGACTTAAAGCCCATAAAGCCTGCGTTGCGGGATTAGGGTTGCGTCGGATGCATCATACGGTAACCGTGCAGGATACGCCTTGCAACCGGGGTATGATCAACAAAGTCTCTTACCTGTTGAAAGTAGAGGAAGTTTAAAATGCGTCTCAACACATTACAGCCCGCAGAAGGATCCAAAAAAGACGCGAAGCGTGTCGGACGTGGTATTGGCTCCGGTTTGGGCAAAACCGGTGGTAGAGGTCATAAGGGACAGCATTCACGCTCCGGCGGTTTTCACAAGGTAGGCTTCGAAGGCGGTCAGATGCCTTTGCAGAGACGCCTGCCCAAAGTGGGTTTTACTTCACGCAAAAGCTTGTTCCATGCCGAAATTCGCTTGCATGAACTCGCCAAAGTTGAAGGGGATATGGCCGACTTGGAAACCTTGAAAAAGGCCAACATTATCGCCAAGAATGTAAAAACTGCCAAAGTAATTGCTTCAGGTGAAATCAGTCGTGCTGTGACGCTTAAAGGTATTGGTGCAACGAAAGGCGCCAAAGCGGCAATCGAAGCGGCCGGCGGCAAAGTCGAAGGATAGTACATTGGCGGCAAATCGTTCAGCAATGATGGATGCGTTGGGTTCCGGTAAATTATCGGAACTGAAGAATCGTCTATTGTTCGTGGCTCTGGCTCTGATCGTATTTCGGGTGGGTTCTTTTATCCCGGTACCTGGAATTGATCCGGATGCAATGGCCAGTTTCGTGGAGCAGCAAAAAGACACCATATTGAACATGTTCAATATGTTCTCGGGTGGGGCGTTGGAGCGCCTGTCTCTATTCGCGCTGGGTGTTATGCCGTACATTTCTGCATCCATTATTATGCAATTGCTTACAGCTGTGATCCCTTCTTTAGAGCAATTGAAAAAAGAAGGAGAAGCCGGGCGCCGGAAAATTACCCAATACACTCGCTATGGCACAGTGGGCTTGGCTACGTTTCAAGCCATCGGGGTTGCCATTGCCTTGCAGACTCAGTCCGTGGGTGCGTTGGCAGTAGTACCTAATCCCGGAACGGCGTTTGTCTTCGGAGCAGTTGTTAGTTTGGTTACTGGAACCATGTTCCTCATGTGGTTGGGTGAACAGGTTACCGAAAGAGGGATAGGTAATGGGATATCCATTATCATTTTCGCCGGTATCGTTGCCGGACTGCCCTCAGCCATCGGGGGTACCCTGGAGCTGGCACGAGTGGGTGAGCTCAGCGCGTTTCATGTGCTCGGGATCATCATTTTGGCTGTTGTGGTTACCGGTTTTGTTGTTTTCATGGAAAGAGGGCAGCGCAGAATTACGGTTAACTACGCCAAAAGGCAGCAAGGGCGTAAAGTTTACGCGGCGCAAAAAACACATTTACCGCTAAAAGTGAATATGGCCGGGGTTATTCCGCCTATTTTTGCTTCCAGTATTATATTATTCCCCGCCACCCTGGGTGGTTGGTTTGGTCAAACCGAGGGGATGGGGTGGTTGAAGGATTTGTCTTCCACATTAGCACCCGGGCAGCCTATGTATGTGATTTTCTATGCTGTGGCCATAGTATTCTTCTGCTTTTTCTACACGGCGTTGATGTACAACCCCAAAGAAACCGCAGACAATTTGAAGCGATCCGGTGCGTTTATTCCCGGTATTCGCCCCGGTGAGAACACGGCGCGCTATATAGACACCATCATGTCGCGTTTGACATTAATTGGCGCTGTATATATCACCGCCGTGTGTTTGTTACCGGAATTTATGATTTTAAAATGGAATGTTCCGTTCTATTTTGGCGGTACGTCCTTGTTGATTATCGTGGTGGTGGTTATGGATTTCATTGCTCAAGTGCAATCCCATTTGCTGTCTCACCAATACGAAGGTTTGATGAAAAAAGCGAACCTGAAAGGTTACGGCCGAACCGGTCTGTGAAGATAAGCTTGAGATTTATAAAGATATTTGGAGCGCAGTCATGAAAGTCAGGGCATCAGTGAAGAAAATTTGCCGGAAATGCAAAGTTATCCGTCGCAAAGGTGTTGTGCGTGTTATTTGCGCAGATCCGCGCCATAAACAGCGTCAAGGTTAATTATTATTGATTTGTTTTTTAAGCGAATTTACAATGGCGGGTTTACCGCTACGAGTGATTTAGGAGAACGTTTGGATGGCCCGTATAGCAGGCATCAATATCCCGGTTCATAAGCATTTAGTTATCGGGTTGACATCAATTTTTGGAGTGGGTGAACCCCGGGCACGTAAGATTTGCGCAGACACCGGTATTGATCCGACTACCAAAGTTAAAGATTTGTCCGAAGGGCAATTGGATTCATTGCGAAACGCTGTCGCAGCGTATTCCGTCGAGGGTGACTTGCGACGTGAGATATCTATGAATATCAAACGCTTGATGGATCTTGGCTGCTACCGCGGCATCCGTCACAGACGCGGTTTGCCTCTGCGCGGTCAACGCACTCGAACTAATGCGCGCACTCGTAAAGGGCCGCGTCGAATGATTAAGAAATAGGATAGGTATTCACTATGGCAGCTAGTCCCCGCAATCGTAAGCGCGTAAAGAAGAATGTGGTAGATGGTGTGGCACACATTCATGCCTCTTTTAATAACACCATCGTGACTATCACAGACCGCCAGGGTAATACGCTGGCATGGGCCACCGCCGGTGGTTCCGGTTTTCGCGGTTCGCGTAAGAGTACCCCCTTTGCTGCGCAGGTAGCCGCAGAGAACGCTGGTAATACTGTGAAAGATATGGGTATGAAGAATATGGAAGTCTGTGTTAAAGGTCCCGGACCTGGTCGTGAATCAGCTATCCGCGCCTTGAATGCGCAGGGTTTCAATATCACCAGCATTACGGATGTGACTCCTATTCCTCATAACGGTTGCCGCCCACCGAAGCGTCGCCGAGTGTAATCAAAGATCATAAGTCTGGAGACTTTTTAATGGCTAGATATACCGGACCTAAATGTCGTCTGTGTCGACGTGAAGGCAGTAAATTGTTTTTGAAGGGTGAGAAATGTTTTTCTGCCCGTTGTCCTTTTGAAAACCGGGATTTTCCACCGGGTCAGCACGGACAGCGTCGTGGTCGCTTGTCGGACTACGCAGTACAGTTGCGTGAAAAACAGAAAGTGCGCCGTACCTACGGTATTTTGGAGCATCAATTTCGCCTGTATTATAAAGATGCAGATCGACGCAAAGGCGCTACCGGTGAGAACCTGTTACAATCGTTGGAATCTCGCTTGGATACCGTGGTATACCGAATGGGATTTGCCAGCTCACGCAACGAAGCGCGTCAACTGATTCGTCACTGCGCCATTTTTGTAAACGGAAAACGCGTAACGATTCCTTCGTATCAGGTTAAAGCAGCTGACGAGCTGAGTGTTAGTGAAAAAGCCAGGAATCAACTACGGATTCAAGGGGCTTTGGAAATGGCTGCGCAAAGAGGGTTCGTGGATTGGGTGGACGTAGATGTGAAAAAGATGTCAGGGGTTTTCAAAGCATGTCCTGAGCGCAGCGACTTGTCTCCAGACATAAATGAACATCTCATTGTTGAATTGTATTCTAAATAATTGAACAGGCTGGTAAAAACTAATACATCAGCTACAATTCCAACGAAGCAACAATATTTTTGTCGACTGGAACTGAGTGCCTAGAGAGGACGATTCATGCAGGGTTCACTTTCTGATTTTTTGAAACCTAGTATTGTAAATGTACAAAATATAAGCAGCACCCGGGCCAAAGTGACGTTAGAGCCTTTAGAGCGAGGCTTTGGACATACTTTGGGTAATGCCTTACGGCGGATTTTGTTGTCATCGATGCAGGGCGCCGCTGTTGTTGAAGTGGAAATTGACGGTGTGTTACACGAATACAGCACTATAGAGGGTGTACAAGAGGACGTTATCGATATCCTTTTGAACCTGAAAGGTCTGGCTTTGCGTATGCACACACGAAACGAAGCCGTGCTTACCTTACATAAGAAAGGTGAGGGCCCGGTAACGGCCGCGGATATCGCACTGGATCACGACGTGGAATTGATCAACCCCGATCATATCATTGCCAATCTTACCAAAAACGGTGAGTTACGTATGAGCTTGAAAGTGACTACGGGGCGTGGCTACCAACCTGCGAACCAGCGTTCCAAGCCCGATGAAGATCAAACCATTGGTCGCTTACATTTGGATGCCTCGTTTAGCCCTATCACTCGAGTATCTTATGTGGTGGATGCGGCTCGCGTAGAGCAGCGTACCGATTTGGACAAATTGGTTTTCGAACTGGAAAGCAACGGTACTATTGATCCAGAAGACGCCATTCGCAGTGCGGCAACCATACTTCAGGATCAATTATCCACTTTTGTGGATCTGGAAAGCCAAGAAGAAACGGAAGCCAAGAAAGAAGAGCCTGAAATCGATCCTATCCTGTTACGACCGGTGGATGATTTGGAGCTTACGGTTCGGTCCGCTAACTGCTTGAAAGCCGAACAAATATTTTATATTGGGGATCTGATTCAGTGCACCGAGGTTGAACTGTTGAAAACACCTAACCTGGGCAAGAAATCCCTAACCGAGATAAAGAGCACATTAGCTACCAAGGGCTTGTCTCTGGGTATGCGACTGGAAAACTGGCCACCCGCTAGTTTGAAGGATCAAAAAGAAAGCTCTGTTGTTTAACTGTAAAACATAGAATACGAAGTAAGGAACTGTTATGCGCCATCGTCACTCAGGTCGCCAATTAAATAGAAACAGCAGTCATCGTCAGGCGATGTTTCGAAACATGGCTACTTCTTTGTTTAAACACGAAGTCATTAAAACTACTTTACCGAAAGCCAAAGAGTTACGCAGAGTTGCTGAGCCTTTGATTACGCGGGCTAAGAATGACTCCGTTGCCAATCGTCGTTTAGTGTTTGATCGTCTGCGCGATCGAGATATGGTAACGAAGTTATTTAACGAAATAGGTCCTCGATACAAGCAGCGTCCCGGCGGTTATCTTCGCATTCTCAAGTATGGTTATCGAACCGGCGACAATGCGCCTATGGCCATTGTAGAGTTGGTGGATCGTCCTGAAATTGCTGAGGAAGTAGAAGAAGGCAGCGTAGAGTCCTGATACACAAAATGATGTGTAATTGCAAATAAGCCGGTATAAAAACCGGCTTTTTTGTCTGGTAAGTCAAAATGGGCCAACTAAAACGAATTTTATACGTAGATGATGATGCGGACATTCGTGCCATTGCGCAGTTAGCTTTGGAATCTGTAGGGGGGTTCGACGTTTGTCTGTGTGATTCGGGGGCTAAGGCTTTGGAGGAGGCCACAGCATTCGCACCCGACCTGATTTTACTCGATGTCATGATGCCATCATTGGATGGTCCTGCAACACTACAACAATTAAGAATAATTCCTGATTTGACCGCCACACCCGCTATATTTTTGACCGCAAAGGCACACCCGGATGAAATTTCGGATTTAAAAGCGCAAGGAGTGATTGACGTTATAATCAAACCTTTTGATCCCATGACCCTGTCAGAACAAATCCTGCAGATTTGGAACGGGCTTTGATGTGCTTGCAAATTTCTTCGCGATACCCAATTAGCCTATTTCGCCTAACATTAACGACAGCATTGCAGCTCTAAGACTACAAAAAAACACGTGTTTTTGCGGCTTGTCCGGATTAATTTTCATTTAACTGTATTAGGATTATCTGATAGACTTACGGCTTTCGTGAAACCAGATCTTATAAGCGGAGTCACTAATGGACCTACATATTACCCAGCAAGTTTTACTGGCCGGTTTGATCATCGCAGTGGTGATGGGAGCTGTTGTCAACAAAACCAACTTCTGTACCATGGGCGCGGTTTCGGACATGGTGAATATGGGGGATAAGAGCCGACTCAGAGCCTGGTTTTTGGCCATCGCGGTCGCTATCGTCGGAGTTATCATCTTGGAATACGCTGGTATGGTGGACACCTCCAGCATGCGGCCTCCTTATCGTACGGCCATGTTTGATTGGCTCCGCTATATTCTTGGTGGTGTCCTGTTCGGTATCGGTATGACATTGGGTAGTGGTTGCGGTAACAAAACCCTGGTACGTATCGGCGGCGGTAATATCAAGTCTGTTTTTGTTTTGGTGATAGCGGCTTTTTTCGCCTATCTGATGACGAAAACCGATTTTTACGGTGTTTTGTTCTACAGTTGGATGAATCCCATAACCATCGATTTGGCCAAACTGGGTGTTCAGGGGCAGGATTTGGGTAGTGTGTTTGCGGCAACCGGCATGGCTGACGCGGTCACAATGCGGTTGATTCTTGGCGGCTTAATAGCTGTTGGTTTGTTGGTCTATGTGTTTAAGTCTGAGGATTTTCGCAAGGGTCTGGACAACATCGTGGGTGGTCTGGTGGTTGGATTGTGTGTAGTTGCTGCCTGGTATGTGACCAGCGGTCCCATGGGCCAGGAGTGGATTGGTGAGACCGAAATGATGGATGAGATTCCGCTGGGTGTGGGTTCCCAGTCCTTTTCTTTTACCAATCCCATGGGGGAGACCTTTGATCTGGCTCTCAGTGGTGGTAATAAATTGTTAATTACCTTTGGTGTGGCGGGGTTATTTGGGGTGATTCTGGGCTCGTTCCTGTATGCCATTATATTCCGTAAATTTCGCATCGAGTGGTTCACTGGATTGAAGGATTTTGCGGCTCACGCGGTTGGCGGTACCTTGATGGGTATTGGCGGCATCCTGTCCATGGGGTGTACTATCGGACAGGGTGTAACCGGTTTCTCTACTCTTGCGATTGGCTCAATGATGGCCTTCGTATCTTTTATTTTTGGCAGTGCTCTGACCATGAAAATCCAGTATTACAAATTGGTTTATGAAGCTGACGCCAGCTATGCCGCTGCTTTTATTACCGCCCTGGTGGATATGAAATTATTACCCAGTGGTATGCGTAAGTTGGAGGCGGTGTAAAAGATCAAAATCAATTATTTGAGGCGATTTGTCGGCTAAAAAAAGCGCCGAAAATCGCCTCAAGGTCTTGTTATTCTCAATCATTTCTGTATGATTGCAGCTCTTTTCCAAACAGGGGCCGTTAGCTCAGTCGGTAGAGCACCGGACTTTTAATCCGTGTGTCATAGGTTCGAATCCTATACGGCCCACCATTTTTTTCCTTTGGATGTAATGGCAAACATAGCTGAACAAGCTCAATTGAGGCGAAGTTTCGCCATCATTTCTCATCCGGACGCGGGAAAAACCACCCTCACTGAGAAGTTGTTACTTTACGGTAAAGCCATCCAAATGGCTGGTACCGTAAAGGGTCGCAAAGCCGCGCGCCATGCCACATCAGACTGGATGGCCTTGGAACAACAACGTGGTATTTCCGTTACCTCTTCGGTTATGCAGTTTCCCTACGAAGGGCGAACCATCAACCTTTTGGATACTCCGGGACATGAGGACTTCTCCGAAGATACCTATCGCACCTTGACCGCAGCGGACTCCGCTCTGATGGTGATTGACTGTGCCAAAGGGGTGGAAGACCGTACCATTAAGCTGATGGAAGTGTGCCGTCTGCGTGATACCCCCATCATCAGCTTCATTAATAAGCTTGATCGCGAGGGACGGGATCCGGTGGATTTGCTGGATGAAGTAGAGGACATTCTCAAAATTCAGTGTGCCCCCATCACCTGGCCCATTGGCATGGGTAAGCAGTTTAAAGGGGTTTTCAATCTCTATCATAATAATGTGTATTTGTTTAGCCCCAGCCACGGTGGCAAAGTTCAGGAAGGGGAAATCATCGAAGGGTTGGATAATCCCCGGTTGGATGAATTGTTGGGTCCCATTATCTCGGAATTCCGTGAAGAAGTGGAGTTGGTTCGCGGTGCCAGCCATGAATTTGACCGGCAAGCCTTTTTGGAAGGCAAATTGACCCCTGTGTTTTTCGGGTCCGCGATCAATAATTTCGGGGTCAAGGAGTTGCTGGATGCGTTGGTGGATTATGCTCCGGCACCGCCCCCGCGCCAAACATTAAGCCGTGAAGTCTCTCCCGATGAACAACCGTTCACCGGCTTTGTTTTTAAAATTCAGGCTAATATGGATCCTGCTCACCGTGACAGAATTGCTTTTTTGCGTATTTGTTCCGGTGAATACACTAAGGGTATGAAGTTGCGACATGTGCGTATTGGGCGTGACGTAAAAATCCCCAATGCCATTACCTTTATGGCGTCAGATCGGGAGCATGTGGAGAACGCATATCCGGGTGATATTATAGGGCTACACAATCATGGCACCATCCAAATCGGTGACACCTTTACCCAGGGTGAGGACCTTAAATATACCGGTATTCCTCATTTTGCTCCTGAACTGTTTCGCCGGGCACGTTTACGTGACCCGCTAAGGCTAAAAGCCTTACAAAAAGGGCTGCAGGAGCTGTGCGAAGAAGGGGCGTCACAACTGTTTCGACCCCTAAATAATAACGATTTGATCGTGGGCGCCGTGGGTATACTGCAGTTCGATGTGGTCGCGCACCGTTTAAAGCATGAATACAATGTGGAATGCAGTTTTGAAACGGTTAACGTCGCTACCGCACGCTGGGTTAAATGCGAGGACGCTAAACGGTTGGAGGAGTTTCGTAAAAAAGCCGCTGACAATCTTGCATTAGACGCTGCCCAACAGCTGTGTTACATCGCCCCTACCCGAGTGAATCTAGAATTGACCATTGAACGTTGGCCGGAAATCCAGTTTTTGGCGACGTGCGAGCACTGAGTCGCTTTCTCAAGGCTTCAACGATCCTAAATCTTTGACCAAGCGTAGCAGGGCTCCACGCGAGTCTTTGTCCACGTGGTTTTCTCCAAACTGAAATTGTACCAGCCAATGATAATCGGCTTGTCCGACAAAAGGTGTTGCTGTCCAAAAATGATCGATCGGAGTGTCTGGAAACACGGTTTGATCGATAGCCGGGGATTGGCATTTGGATTCAACCAGGGCACTCAGTTCATTAACTGAGGGTAGACGCCAGCCAACAAGCTGTGCTGCGGCGGCATTGCTTGCCTTGTGCCAGGATTGGTGAAGAGCCTGACCCAAGCAGCGCTTATTGTCTTGATCCCAACGTTGTCCCAGACTACAGCGTTGCCACAATAATCCACTGCGGGTATCCAGGGCGGTACCATTTTTGTATAAGGTGAATACTTTGGCAGGTGCTGTGGCCGTAATCGCCGGGTTGCAGTCCTGGCTCCAGGTAAAGCTTGAATATAGGCCCAACAAGACGGCCAGACGCCTTGGAGCGACTTTGCATTGAGTTATGTTTTTGGCGGCCATGGACTTACCAGGCGAATATGGCCTTGATCGCTCTTAAAATAGGAATAGTCAAAACCAAAGGTGAATCCAATGCCCCAGGCGCTGTCTCGGTCGTTGGCATCCGCGGTAGAAGACCAGTAAAACTGTGAAGCCGTGTTGGGGAACCAGATGGGGTTTATGGCTGGGCCGGGTGCGGGCTGGGTGTAGTCTACTAAAGAGCGCAGTTCTTCCCTAGTGGGTAAGCGCCACTGCGAGCTGCCACATAAACTTTGGACGTTGATGTTGACGATATAGGCATTGGTGTCACACTGTATGGGGCAGAGCCCACGATTGCGATAGCCCGCAAAGCCGCCGTTGTTTTTGGGGTCGTCGCTAAACCAGGAATAGGTATAGAGGCGGTTTTTTTGGGTTTTTAGTTCCCACAGTAAACCGCTTTGTTGATCGAAAACACAGGCTGCTTGATCCATGGGAGAGGCCTGGCCGGCTGCATTCACGCCGTTATAGGGGAGATTGGATGCGACAGGAGTGGGTTCTTGAGTGAGGTTCTGGCATGCATTTAAGGTCATGGTTGAGCTCAGGACTGAACTTAGCCACACAAATGGTAGACTAATCAGTGAGGTTAATCGCCTCGGTGCGGATGGTGGCTTTGATGTTGGCATAAATGCGCAATACAATCAATAAGTTACGATGATAGCGGACGGTCCGATCATTCTTTGGAAGATCCGGTTTTGTGTAAAGTTTACAATATTTATTTGAATCAATCAGGTATCATTATCCATCCGTGAAATTCGATAACCATTCATGAAGGGGGAATGGGGTTTACATGAAGTATTGGGAGTTTTTTTTACAGCATTACTGGGTTGATCGCCTGGATAAGCGTATGCCCGCCATGGTAACCATATTATTAGTGATCATGCTGGGCAACACTCTGGCGCAGATAACCTGGAAGCTGGTCCCCGTGCCTGAGCATCGATCAACTTTTTCTCAAGATAATAGAGGTCACGTTTCCCCGGTTTCCCGCACTAACGCACAGGAACCCGTTGCCTTGCAAATTTCTGCCTGGAATTTGTTCGGTAAATTTGAGCAACAAGTGGTGGTTGAGGACAGTCCGCCACCACCGGTAGAAGATGCGCCGGAAACACGGTTGAACCTGAAATTAAAGGGTGTGTTCGCTACCAAGGATCCTTATAGCGGCTTGGCCATTATTGCCGACAGTAAGGGTGATGATGCTTATTTTTCAACCGGAGAGACGGTGACGGCCGGAGCGGTATTGGCTCAGGTTTTTGAAGATAAAGTTCTGTTGGAGCGCAACGGTAGTTATGAAACGCTTAAATTGCCGGTGGAATTGCCCCCGTCCACCGGTGCGGACGAAATGCGGCGGGACGCCAGTTTGCGGCGCTCATCCGCTCCGTCGCGGGATCTTCAGATGAACCCCGCGGCACAGACTACGTTAAAAAAGTATCGAGACGATTTGGTCAATAACCCACAGACTGTCATGAGCAAGTTTCCCTTGCGGGTGCAACCGTACAACAAAGGCGGTAAACTTGTGGGTTATCGGGTCAGGCCGGGGAAGGATCGCAAGCTGCTGGGAATGCTGGGGTTGCGTAATGGCGATGTGGTAACGTCCGTCAATGGTATTCCCTTGGATAATCCGCTTAAAGCCTTGGAAATTATCAAGGCCTTACCCAGTACAACCCAGTTTACGGTGGATTTTGAGCGTAATGGTGTGCCACAATCATCTTCTTTTACCTTGCCTTAGCTTAACGGTTTAAGAAAGTAACTTGGATTGCTGACAGGTTTGTCATAAGGAGTAATTGTCGTGATGTCGTCAGGGGTGGGCGATGTTGCAGTTGTAGGTAGATCTCGCAGGGATGAACGGGGCAAGAATAATCAAAACAGGCGATTTAATAATGTTTATGTTTAAACGAAGTACACAATTAACAGGCCGGTTGCAACCGCGAGTTTGGGCGGCATCGGTTTTATTGTTGGCGGTGTTGTTTCATGTCCCGGCTACTGCAGCCAAACTGAGTCTAAATTTTAAAGGCGCAGACATTAACGCCGTGATTCAGGCAGTAGCCGATGTGACCGGGAAAAACTTTATTGTAGATCCTCGCGTCAAAGGTAAAGTGACCATTATTTCCAAACGAGCGTTGAACGAGCGTGAAGTTTACGAAGTTTTTTTAAGCGTGTTGGATGTGCATGGCTATACCGCAATTCCCAGCGGTCGAGTCATTAAAATCATTCCGGATGCAGATGGTAAACACAGCGGCATGCCCAGTGCCAATGAAAAAAACCCGGGAAAGGGTGATGAGGCTGTAACCCGTGTGATAGAAATTGATCACGTCAATGCGGCGCAGTTAGTACCTATTTTACGTCCATTGGTGCCGCCTCAAGGACACTTGGCCGCCTACCCACAGAGCAATGTGCTCATTATTTCCGATCGGGCGCGTAATATTGAGCGCATCGTCAAAATCATCAAGCGTATCGATCAACCCACCAGTGGTGAAATCGAAATAATCCAGTTGGAGCATGCAGCAGCGGCAGACCTTGTGCGAGTATTAACCAGTTTGCAACAAAAAGCGACCAAGGGGGCAGCTAAAACAGATGAACCCACGTTTGTGGCAGATGAGCGCACTAACAGTATATTGATTGGCGGCGACAAATCTGCGCGACTGCAATTACGAGCCATCATTTCTCACTTGGACACACCATCCGAAGTGGTGGGGGATACCCATGTAGTGTACTTACGTTATGCCAATGCCAAGGATATGGTGCCGGTACTGACCGGAGTCGGTGATACCCAGAAAAAGGCGGGTATCGCGGGTAAGCCGGGTGCTAAAGGAGCGCCTGCGCCGGTGGCGAGTCGGCCGAGTGGTAGCGGACAGCCTTTATTGAACATTCAGGCTGATGAGACTGCGAATGCGTTGGTGATCACGGCGCCTCCGGCATTGTTCCGTTCTCTGGAAGCAGTGATTCGTCAATTGGATGTGCGTCGGGCCCAAGTTATGGTGGAGGCCATCATTGCAGAAGTCTCTGTAGATAAGGCTGCCGAAATGGGGATTGAGTGGTTTTTTGATGGTAGTAACAGCGACCGTCCGGTGGGAACCATCAACGCGAGCAGCAGCGGTGTAGGATCTGTTGTTGCCTATAACGAGTCCGGTAGAGCTCAGGATGCCGCCGGTCTGTTGGGATCGGGTGCCACTCTGGCGTTTGGTCGTTTTAATAGTAATACCTTTAACTTTGCCGGCGTCATCAAAGCGCTAAGAAGTACCGGGGACACCAATATTCTATCCACCCCCAGTATTGTCACGATGGACAATCAGGAAGCGGAAATATTTATCGGCGAGGAGGTATCCATTCCCACCGGTTCCTTTACCAATACCGGTGGCGGAACGGCCCCCGCTAATCCTTTTACTACTTATGAACGGGTACCCATCGGGATTTCCCTGAAAGTGAAACCCCAGATCAATGAAGGTGATGCCATTTTACTGGAGATCAATCAATCAGTGGACAGCATCAAACAGGGGGCTGCGGGCCAAGGTGATGTGGTGACGGTGGAGAGGAAAATCAACACCAGTGTGATGGTGGATAATGGCAAAATGCTCGTATTGGGCGGTTTGGTGAAGGATGATGTAGTGGAAGCTCATCAACAAGTGCCTATCTTGGGCGATATTCCCATACTCGGGGCTTTGTTCCGCCACAGTTCGGTGAAGAAATTGAAAACCAATTTAATGGTGTTTTTGCGGCCGGTTATATTGCGCGACGAACGCCAAGGCACCATCTTGACCAATAGCAAATACACCTATATGCGTAATTTACAACTTCAGGCGGGAGAGGAATTACCCATTCTGGCCGAGGAGTCTCGTCCTATATTACCCGAGTTTGATGTGATGATGGAATTGCCGCCCAGTTTTCATAGCTTGAACCCGGACGCTAAACCCTTGTTTGAAGGGAAAACACTGCAGCCACCGCCTCAATCCAGAGCGGTACAAACACCGGCTCCGGCGAGCGAATTGCCACCGCCACCCACCGCGGACGAAAATTTCTAAAATGGACGAACAAACTCTGTCGCACGAGTCCGGTAGTGTGCCTGATGCGCTGCCAGAGCCAACCGCAGAAATCGCATCGGCTGCTCGGCAGTTGCCCTTTGCGTTTGCCAAACGTCACGGAGTATTGGTTACAGAGCAGCAGCAGGGTAAGGCGCAGGTGTTATGCCGCCCCGGCGTAACTCCGGCTATATTGGCGGAGATTCGGCGTTACTTGCAAGTACCGATTAAGTTGAATGTGGTGCACCCGGACGAATTTGACGGTACCTTGCAGCGTGCCTACGAACAGGATTCGGATCATGCCATGCAAATGATGGATGATCTGGACGATGAAGCAGACCTGTTTCAGGTGGCGGAGCAATTGCCCGAACCTGAAGACTTGCTTGAGAGCGAGGATGATGCGCCGATCATTCGTCTTATAAACGCTATTTTTACCCAGGCCATCAAGGAAGACGCTTCGGACATACATATTGAGCCTTTTGAAACCAAGTTAACGGTGCGGTTTCGGGTAGATGGTGTATTGCGCGAAGTGCTGTCACCGCGACGCGTATTGGCTCCCTTAATTGTGTCCCGAATCAAAGTTATGGCCAAGTTGGATATTGCGGAGAAACGTTTGCCTCAGGATGGTCGGATTTCATTGTTGGTGGCGGGGCGTCCAGTGGATGTGCGTGTTTCCACCATACCTACCGGGCAGGGCGAGAGAGTTGTACTACGCTTATTGGACAAACAAGCGGGGCGTCTGGATTTGGAACATCTGGGTATGAATCCCGTGTCCCTCAATGTACTGGAGCGGGTCATTCATCGACCCCATGGCATTTTGTTGGTTACCGGACCCACCGGTTCCGGAAAAACCACTACCCTGTACGCCGGAATATCCAGTTTGAACAATAACCGTCGTAATATTATGACGGTGGAAGATCCCATAGAGTACAACTTGGAAGGGGTCAGTCAGACCAATGTGAACAGCAAGGTGGATATGAGTTTTGCCCGTGGGTTACGTGCTATTTTGCGCCAAGACCCGGATGTGGTTATGGTGGGTGAAATTCGTGACTTGGAAACGGCGGAAATTGCCGTACAAGCCAGCTTAACCGGTCACTTGGTGTTATCTACCTTGCATACCAATAGCGCGGTAGGGGCGGTGACCCGATTGCGTGATATGGGGGTAGAACCCTTTTTACTGTCCTCCAGTTTGTTAGGCGTATTGGCTCAGCGCTTGGTACGGATATTGTGCCATGAGTGTAAAGAACCTTATACCCCCAATGAATTGGAATGCGAACGTTTCGGTTTTGACAGCGCAAATCCACCGCAAATATTCAAGCCAAAAGGTTGCGCCAAATGTAACTACCAAGGCTATCGGGGTCGTACCGGTATTTATGAGCTCATCGAAGTGGATGACAATTTGCGTGACATGATTCACGACGGTTCCGGCGAACACGCTTTGGAGGCCTATGCAAGAAACAAATCCGCAGGTATTCGTCAAGACGGTTTGCGTCGGGTAACTGCCGGAGATACTTCCTTAGATGAAGTGGTTCGGGTAACTCGAGAAGGCTAAGGAAGATTAAGCTTGGGCGCTTTTGAATACACCGCACTGGATGCTAAGGGCCGGGAAACCTCCGGCGTTATGGAGGGCGATGCTGCCCGGCAGATTCGCCAGCAATTGCGTGAACAGGGGTTGACCCCCCTGGCAGTTGAAGAGGTTCAACAACGCGAAGCGAAAACCCAGCGCACTTTTTTTCGGACCAAAATCAGTGGCACCCAATTAGCACTCATTACCCGGCAATGGGCTACATTGGTTCGATCCGGTCTACCGGTTGAAGAAGCATTACGTACTGTCGGTCAGCAGGCGGAAAAAGCGCGTTTAAAAAGTCTGGTGATGGCGGTACGTTCCAAAGTCATGGAAGGCCATTCATTGGCCAACGCACTGGCCGAGTTTCCCCATGTATTTTCCGAATTGTATCGAGCCACCATTGAAGCCGGAGAGCAGTCCGGACATTTGGATGTGGTATTGGAGCGCTTGGCGGACTATACCGAGACGCGCCAACAACTGACTCAAAAAATGTCTCAGGCGCTGATATACCCGGTTATTCTCACATTGATAGCCATATTTGCGGTGGCCTTTCTGCTTACCTTTGTGGTTCCTAAAATCGTACAGGTGTTTGAAAACATCAATCGCGATCTTCCCCTGTTGACTCAATGGCTCATAAAAATCAGTGAATTTTTAGGTGCGTATTGGCTACCGCTACTGATTTCACTCTTTGTCTTGGTGGGAATGTTCGCTTACTTTATGAAATTTGAAGGGTTTCGTTTTAAAGTCCATTTGGGTTTGCTGCGGATACCATTAATTGGCCGTATGGTCCGCGGAGTTAACGCCGCCCGGTTTGCTCGCACGCTGAGTATTGTGGCCTCCAGTGGTGTTCCTATTTTAGATGGGTTACGCATTTCCGCTCAGGTAGTTGTGAATCTGCCTATGCGTAAAGCGGTAGACGAGGCAGCGGCCAAAGTCCGGGAAGGCTCTGCCATCCACAAAGCCCTGGATGCGAGCAAATATTTTCCGCCCATGACCATTCACTTGATAGCCAGCGGTGAAGCCAGCGGCAATATAGAAGAAATGTTGGAACGAGCGGCGGAAAGCCAGGAACGGGAATTGGAATCCATCACCGCCGGTTTGCTGGGTGTCTTTGAGCCCGTGTTGATTTTAGTGATGGGTGGCGTGGTGTTGGTCATTGTTCTGGCTATTTTACTACCCATATTCGATATGAACCAAAGCATTAAATAAATGGACGTACTGACGGACCTGTCCCGCCAGGTGGGAGAACGTTTGTTGCAACTGGGATGGATGCTGGCCACAGCGGAATCCTGTACCGGTGGCTGGGTGGCTCAAAGCGTGACTGCCATCGAAGGGAGTTCGCAGTGGTTTGACCGTGGGTTTGTTACCTATAGTAACCAAGCCAAGCAGGACATGTTAGCGGTAAGCTCAGAAACCCTGGTGCAACACGGTGCGGTTAGTGAGGCTACGGTGTTGGAAATGGCCGCAGGGGCCGTTACTCATAGTCGCGCCCAATGTGCCCTGGCCATCAGTGGTATTGCCGGACCCGGTGGCGGTACTGAAGCCAAGCCGGTGGGAACGGTGTGTTTTGCCTGGTGCGTTAGCCATCGTAGCGAGAGCATTTGTTGTCACTTTGACGGTGATCGCGCCGGGATCCGCCGTCAATCAGTGGAGTTTGCTCTAAGAGGTTTGTTGCAGCACTTGGAGTCTGGGGTCATCACCTCTTAATTTCCGCTTTGATTTTTCTGTTCTCAATTTCACCGCGAAACCGCGGAAAATCCGCTAAAATGTATGTTTTTGATACATAACCGGTTCCCATCTTTGTAGTACAAAAATTGATCATTGCGTAAATAATTTGACTATGAGCTATGCCGGATCTATGGAATAATTGCGGGCCGGAATACGTGCATTTTTTAGAACCTATCTCAAAATATGGATTTTGAGATAGGTTCGAGTAAACCAACTTCAACGAGGACGACATACGTGGATGACAACAAGCAGAAGGCTCTAAGTGCAGCTTTAAGTCAGATCGAAAAACAATTTGGGAAAGGCTCAGTGATGCGTATGGGAGACAACGATACCCAGCGTGACATTGATGCGATTTCCACCGGTTCTTTGGGGTTGGATGTGGCACTGGGTATTGGTGGTCTGCCTCGTGGGAGAATCGTTGAAATCTATGGTCCGGAGTCCTCAGGAAAAACCACACTGACGTTACAGGTGGTGGCCGAGTCACAAAAATTGGGCGGTACCGCTGCATTTGTGGATGCGGAACATGCACTCGACCCAGCTTATGCGCAAAAATTGGGCGTAAACGTGGACGACCTGTTGGTATCTCAACCGGATACGGGCGAGCAAGCGCTGGAAATTACCGACATGCTGGTACGCTCCGGCGCCGTGGATGTGGTGGTTGTGGATTCGGTGGCGGCTTTAACACCAAAAGCGGAAATCGAAGGGGATATGGGTGATCATCACGTGGGATTACAAGCCCGTTTGATGTCACAGGCTTTGCGTAAATTAACGGCCAATATTAAACGCTCCAATACCCTGGTGATTTTCATCAACCAGATTCGCATGAAAATTGGCGTTATGTTTGGCAATCCGGAAACCACTACCGGCGGGAACGCTTTGAAATTTTACAGCTCCGTGCGTTTGGATATTCGTCGAACCGGGGCTATAAAGAAAGGGGATGAGGTTGTCGGTAACGAAACCCGTGTCAAAGTGGTGAAAAACAAAGTGGCACCCCCGTTTAAACAGGCTGAGTTCGACATTCTCTATGGAGAGGGGATTTCCCTCGAAGGCGAGATAATCACTCTGGGTGTGAAAGAAAACATCATCGATAAAAGCGGAGCTTGGTACAGTTACAACGGCGATCGCATCGGACAGGGTAAAGATAACGTACGGAACTTTCTGAAAGAAAACCCGGATATAGCGGACGAAATAGAAGGGCAAATTCGAGCTGCTTTGCTGCCGACTCTGAACGCAGGGCAGGAATTGGAGGAAATGGAGGCGTAGGACACGATTGGCTGAACTCGAGTTTCCAGAAACCAAACTGCGGGATGTGCGGATCGCCGCTATGAATATGTTGGCGCGCAGGGAGCATTCCTGCGCCGAGCTTAAGCGTAAATTGCAGACAAAGTCCTATCCCAAAAATTTGATAGAGACGGTAGTGGAACAATTGCGGGCTGAAAATCTCCAGAACGACAGCCGCTTTACCGAGTCTTACATCCGCTTTCGGGTACAAAAAGGATTTGGCCCCATAAAAATACAACACGAGTTGAAAGAACGGGGTGTGGATGAAGACTTAATTCAAGTCTTTTTGGATATGTCCGACGAACGTTGGGACGAAGCGGCAGAAGAAGCCAGGGCGAAGCGGTTTGGTGTCGCTGTACCCGAAGATCCAAAGGAAAAGGCCAAACAGGCAAGGTTTTTACAGTACCGAGGTTACGGCCACAGCCATATGAAGGCTTTGTTTTCCAGGGATTGAACGCTTTGAGCCAGTACGCGGACGCTTTGAGCCAGTACGTGAAAGTGGCAGTGTGATATGAGGCGACACTTACAAAGGAACCTTTAACGATGTGATGACTATGATCCGGGTGTGTTTTTGACGCTGAATCGATGGACGCAATCGCCAGTGTAAATAACTGTACACCAATCGTTACAGAAAAGCAGTACAAAGAAAAGGTTCTCAAGAATAAAGCAGCACAGTAACCAATAATCTATTAACACAAAGGAATAAATCAGCCATGTCCGTGCACATGTATGGCATGGTTATAAGTAAATTATGAAGACATCGGAAATACGTGAGAAATTCCTGACTTTTTTTAAAGAGCGTGGTCACGAAGTGGTGCCCAGCAGTCCGCTGGTGCCGGCAAACGATCCCACCTTACTGTTTACCAATGCCGGTATGGTTCAGTTCAAGGACGTGTTTCTAGGTCAGGACAAACGCAGTTACGTTCGGGCAACCAGTTCCCAACGTTGTGTTCGGGCTGGTGGGAAACATAATGATCTGGAAAACGTAGGTTACACAGCGAGACATCATACTTTTTTTGAAATGCTGGGTAACTTTAGTTTTGGTGATTATTTCAAGCGTGATGCTATTCAGTACGCCTGGGAGTTTTTAACCCAGGTTATTGGTCTGCCACCGGAGAAACTGTGGGTCACCGTATACGAAAAGGACGACGAAGCTGCGGATATTTGGCTAAAGGACATGGGCGTGGATCCAAAGCGCTTTGGTCGTATCGGTGAGAAGGATAATTTCTGGTCCATGGGGGACACCGGTCCTTGTGGTCCCTGTAGTGAAATTTTTTACGACCATGGTGAAGCCATCGCCGGAGGGCCACCTGGATCACCTGATGAAGATGGTGATCGCTATATCGAAATCTGGAATCTGGTGTTTATGCAGTACAACCGCGATGCCAATGGAACTCTTACACCCTTACCGAAACCATCCGTGGATACCGGGATGGGTTTGGAGCGCCTGGCGGCGGTGCTGCAAGGGGTGCACAATAATTATGAGATTGATTCCTTTCAGAGTCTGCTCAAGCCCGCAGCGAAATTGGCAGGTATCAACGACCTGAATAACACGTCCTTGAGAGTGATTGCTGACCATATTCGTGCCTGCTCCTTTCTCATTGTCGATGGAGTAGTGCCCTCCAATGAAACTCGCGGTTATGTGTTGCGGCGCATTATTCGTCGCGCCATTCGTCACGGGCACAAATTGGGTATAAAAGGTACGTTCTTTCACCAGTTGGTAGAGCCGCTGGTTAAGGAAATGGGCGCAGCCTATCCGGAACTGGCGAAAGCAAAAGACGAAGTGAAGCGTTTATTGAAACAGGAAGAAGAGCGTTTTGCCGAAACGTTGGATCAAGGCATGACGATATTGGAGCAGGAAATTCGCTCTTTGAAAAGCACAGTTATCCCCGGTAGTACAGTATTTAAGTTGTACGATACCTACGGATTTCCCGATGATTTAACTGCAGACATTGCCAGAGAACGTAACCTAACCCTGGATATGGCCGGTTTTGAAAAGGAAATGCAGCTGCAACGTGATCGCGCCCGTGCTGCTAGTAATTTCGGTATGGAACAGCAGGTGTCCTTGAAAGTCGAAGGAAACACAGAGTTTACCGGTTACGAGCATTTGGCCGACCAGGTCAAGGTGAAAGCCTTATTCACTGATGGCGAAGCCGTGGATGAACTGGAGCACAATACACCGGGTGTATTGGTGCTGGACCGTACGCCATTTTACGCGGAATCAGGCGGTCAGGTGGGGGATATGGGGCAGATCACGGCGGGCGGGGTGAAGTTTGTGGTGGAAGACACCCAAAAGCAAAACGACGTCATTTTGCACATCGGTCGAGTGACCGAAGGGCGTGTCAAACTGGGCGATACGCTCAGTGCCGAGACTGATACGGTTAGACGCTTGGGTACTGCTCATCATCACTCTGCGACCCATTTAATGCATGCCGCCCTGCGCCAAGTGTTGGGGGAGCATGTGCTACAAAAAGGTTCTTTAGTGGATGCGGAGCATTTACGCTTCGATTTTTCTCACTATGAAGCTGTGAGCGCAGAGCAACTGGATCAAATCGAGGCCCTGGTTAACCAACAAATTCGCGCTAACCTGGAAGTAAAAACCCAACTAATGTCGCATAAGGAAGCCATAAATTCCGGTGCTATGGCTTTGTTCGGGGAAAAATACGGGGATACCGTGCGTGTATTGAGCATGGGAGATTTTTCCGTGGAGCTGTGTGGGGGCACTCATGTGAGCCGTACCGGCGACATTGGTTTATTCAAAATAGTGGCGGAATCCGGCACTGCGGCCGGTGTGAGGCGAATCGAAGCTGTGTGCGGTCGTACAGCCTTGGAGTGGGTGGCACAACAAGAGCATCGACTCAAGGCTCTAAGTGGGTTGGTTAAAACCTCACCAGATCATTTATTGGAAAAAGTTGATCAGCTGTTGCGAAAAAACAAAGATCTGGAAAAAGAACTCGCGGCTTTGAAAGGAAAATTGGCCAGTAATCAAGGCGAAGACCTTTTAAGCAAAGCACAAGAAATAAATGGTATAAATGTTCTTGCGGCACGTCTTGACGGCGTGGAGCCCAAGTCCTTGCGAGATACAGTTGATCAACTTAAGAACAAACTGGGATCGGCGGCAGTGGTTTTGGCAACCGTTGTAGACGGTAAAGTCAGCTTGGTGGCTGGTGTGAGCAAGGATCAAACAAGCCGTGTGAAAGCCGGAGATTTGGTCAATGTTGTGGCCCAACAGGTGGGTGGTAAAGGTGGTGGTCGCCCGGATATGGCTATGGCAGGGGGCAATAATCCAGAAACCTTAGATGAGGCATTAACTTCTGTGCCCGAATGGATCAGAGAAAAGCTTCAATCTTAATATCGGTATTAATAACTCTTTTTTGACTCGGTCTAAAAAAAATGGCATTAATTGTACAGAAATACGGTGGTACTTCAGTCGGCACTGTTGAGCGAATCGAAAATGTTGCTGAAAAAGTAATCACCAACCGGGATGCCGGCAATGACGTGGTGGTAGTTGTGTCCGCCATGAGTGGCGAAACCAATCGCTTGGTGGCATTGGCAAAAGCGATTACGGAGCAGCCTGAACCACGGGAACTGGACGTGTTATTGTCCACCGGAGAGCAAGTCACCATCGCTTTGTTGTCGATGGCACTGATTAAGCGGGGTTATCCGGCTGTATCTTATACCGGTTCGCAAGTGCACATTCTTACCGATAATGCACATAATAAAGCGCGAATTTTGGATATCGAGAAAAGTCGGGTACAAAATGATTTGAAGCAAGGAAAAATTGTCATTGTCGCCGGATTTCAAGGGTCGGATGAATACGGCAATATTACGACACTGGGTCGGGGTGGCTCAGATACGACTGCCGTGGCATTGGCAGCTGCATTGGGGGCGGACGAGTGTCAAATTTATACCGATGTGGACGGAGTTTATACAACTGATCCTCGCGTTGTGCCGGAGGCACGACGCCTGAGTCGGATTACGTTTGAAGAAATGCTGGAAATGGCCAGCCTGGGGTCGAAAGTGTTGCAGATTCGCTCAGTGGAATTTGCTGGAAAATACAATGTACCGCTGCGGGTCCTTTCTTCTTTTGAAGAAGGTGAAGGGACACTGATTACCTATGAGGAAGATGAGATGGAACAAGCCCAAATTTCCGGTATTGCATTCAACCGGGATGAAGCCAAATTGACCATTTTGGGTGTGCCGGATCAGCCGGGTGTGGCTTACAGCATATTAGGCCCCATCGGCGAGGCCAATATTGAAGTGGATATGATAATCCAAAACGTGGGTGCAGACGGGACCACGGATTTTACTTTTACCGTGCATCGCAATGATTACGACCGTGCTATGCAAATACTTAACAAAGTGGCACAAAATTTGAGTGCAAGAGAAGTTAACGGTGATAACAAAATTGTAAAAATATCGCTGGTAGGGGTGGGTATGCGTTCCCATGCCGGTATAGCCAGTAGTATGTTTGAGGCGCTCGCGAAGGAAGGCATTAACATTCGCATGATCTCAACGTCCGAGATAAAAATCTCAGTAGTAGTGGATGAGAAGTACTTGGAATTGGGTGTACGAACTTTACACAATGCATTTGGCTTAGAACAAGCATAAGTGAATCTTGCTGTGGGTGGTGGCAGTTTTAGGTAAGGTTTTGATACAGAACTAAATTTTACATAAATCTTAGCTAAGTTATTAAATGCTGAAGAGAAAGAGGATAGGGGCCGATACAGTACCCTGTAAGGCTAATCCCTATAACAAATCCCTCTGTATGTAGGAGTTAGGTTAAATAAGGAGATATATAAAGATGTTAATCCTAACAAGACGCGTTGGTGAATCGTTGATTATCGGCGATGACGTGACCGTGACGGTACTCGGTGTTAAAGGTAATCAAGTGAGAATTGGAGTGGACGCGCCTAAAAACGTGTCAGTTCATCGCGAAGAGATTTACGAACGGATTCAAAAAGAAAAAGAAGGCGATACCGAGTCTGGTGATAAAGCTGTAGGTTAAGAAATGGAGTTGTTGCAGCTTGGCAGTAAGTTGAGGGCAGGTTTCGACGATTAAGCTGCAACATATTCGTTGTTTATAAGAAAAATTAGACACAGACCGCCAGGCTGTGTTCCCCAATCGCAAGAAAAATCAGCAAAAGTGAAAAAAACGGGTTCCCTATTGACGCCAGTTTTGGCAGAATGGCCCGTCTAAATCGGGCGTGCTTGCGCCTCAGCAAGTTAGATCGAAACTTAAGAACAACACAGTTTATGGAGAGATGGCCGAGAGGCTGAAGGCGCTCCCCTGCTAAGGGAGTATGGGGTTAATAGCTCCATCGAGGGTTCGAATCCCTCTCTCTCCGCCACCCAAAAAAAAGACCCAATCGGGTCTTTTTTTTTGGGTGGCGGAGAAGTTCATTTCACTAAACACGCATCACCTCGCCATCCCTGGCGCAACTTTCGTTCTCCAAACTACCCCCAGCCTTGCCTTCCCCGGCAATGCGCTCGCCGGGAAAAAGGTTCACCGGACCTTTTTCTTTTTCCGGCTCGCCCCTCCGGTTCGACAAACTGCGAGAGCAGTTTGGCCACGAGTCCATGGACGGACGAGGTAGTACGTCGGGAACAGGTAGTCGAGCCGCAGGCTGCCCGTAGGGCGAGCAACACGCTGTGAGGCACAAAATCGTCCGGAACGATTTTGAACATCGGAACGCAGAGACGATGGCCCGCAGGGCAGTGCACAAGGATGTGCACTGTAATCCCGTTCTGCGGGCACCGGAATGCTGATACAAACGGGTCTTTTTTTGGGGTGGCGGAGAGGGGGCGGAAAGTTCGATGACTAAAGCGGCGGTAAACCAGAACCGTAGGGCGGATTAGTTTACGTAATCCGCCGAACAGACTTTATGCGTTTACATTGTTTCTATGAGCAATATTTTCTGTTAAGCCCTACCAAGTCCAAACCCCATATTCCGGAATCACCACGGTATCGTCATCAAATCTGGCTTCATCGGCTTTTTGATGGCATTTGTCACAGAAACTCATGGATTTGATTTTCTTGTTGCTTTTAACTTTTTCCTTCACTTCCTCATGTTTTTCCTTAATGTAAGGTACTTCCGTAATACGCTTGGGGGCGGAGCCGGCATCGAGAGATGCCATAACTTTCTTGGAACGTTTGTAGTAGGATTTCTCGGCCGATTTTGCAACCAGCGCCTGTAACAATTGCGTGCGCATTGCTTCGTCCAACTCCGCGTTTTCGCCAAAGTGGTCCGCCAGGGCTTTGGCGTCCAAGAGTTTTTCCCAGGAGGCCTGTGGCAATAGCCCTGCGGGATAAGCGAAGTGGCAGGAGCCGCATTCTTCTTTATAGGTAGCATTGTTCATGGGTTCCACTTCTTTCATACGTTCGAAGCTGAAAAACCATGACCAAAAGCTTTGTTCTTCCGCCGCTACCATGGAAACATTGCCCAGAGCGAGCAGGCCCAGTAATACGACAATGGCTTTGTTTTTCAAAAAAGGATTCATAACAGTATTCATAATTGGTGTCCTACAGTTGAGACAGGTATTTCAGTAAATCGCCTTTTTCCTGATTGGTGCATTCTCGACCTACGGTCCATTTACAATTGCGTTTAAACCACTTGTTGATTTTCTTTAACTTGGTAAAACGTTCTTTGTTAACGGAGGGAGCCAAAGGTTCTATGGTTTTACCCGTCTTGATATGTTTGCCGGCTTTGCTTAAATCGTCACCGTGGCATGTGGCGCATTGACGGACTTTACCGTCTTTTTGAGGGTAGGTTTTGTTCCAAAATGTTTTACCGGTGTTGGCATCAAAGCTTAAGGATTGGCCATTAGCGAATTGCTTGAAGGCGTCTTCCAGGGCACCGGCTCCACAGAGGCTGCTGAATGCGGTCAGCAAGGCGGTGACCGTGATGGTTGTGAATATTTTTACCATTACAGTCTCCCGCTTACCAGGTGTATTTAATGCCGCCCAGCATAAGCACGGTTCCGCTGATTCCCATGCCGGCATGACCTCCTTCCGGAGCCTTATCTATCGCCAACATAAAGCCTATGGCGCCTAAGGTAGACAGTGCCGCGTGCATATTATCCGGGTTGGAGAATCCGCCTTTTAAACTGAGATCTTCAAAGTGAAAAGCCAGGCCTGTGGCGACGGCGGCGCCTCCAAAAAATGCTGCACCTCTAGCGAAATACTCGTGAGGTCCATCTTCCTCTTTCGGCAAGGCTGCCGCAATGACAGCCATGCCGATGGAGCCCAGTCCCAGGTATTGGTGAAACTTGTTACCGGTGAACCAGCGTTCCTGAAACGGCGTTTTTGAATCCGTCTCGGCGGTATTGTTTTGCATGAGGTTAGGGTCGGTGTCCGCAGCCGCCAGAAACAAGGAGGCTTGCTCATCAGTATAAGTGTTTGCCATGGGTGGGTATAGAATTAAAGGTGCTGGTGACTCTTCCGCAATGGCTGTCGAGCTAAGCAATAGGGGCAGGACCAACAGTGACCTGGCAAAGTTCATAAACATAGTTTCGCCTCTAGTGAATAGTTTGTTAAATGAATAGAGCGATTATTCATGATAAGGACGACGCAGGAGGAGGCTATGGGTTCCGTTCCTTGCTGGATGAGACTTATCTTGATAGCAACAATGTTAGTAAGGAAAGGGCTGGAAGGCAATACACAAACAATGCTGTTAATCAATTCTTAAGCTACTTCAATATGATATTCCTAACAGTAGCGATATATTCAACTCAGGAATATCGCTGAACCTTTTAAAGGTTTGACTATCACACCCGATAGCATATGCGGTGACATCCGCTTCCGTTTTGTTCAACAGCACAATACGTAGAATATGAAACAGAAAAACCCTAGTACAGTTATTTGGGACTTGCCCACCCGAGCATTTCATTGGTTATTGGTATTAAGTTTTTTGTTGGCTTGGTTGAGCTATGATGATAACCGCTTCTTGTTCGTGCATGTATATGCCGGCTATACCATGCTTGCTCTGTTGGGGTTTCGGTTTTTGTGGGGAGTGATAGGAACTCGTTACGCACGATTTCACAGTTTCGCTTATGATTGGCGCTCTGTAACAGCGTATTTAAAAGGCTTGTTGGACGGTACTGCCATGCGCCATATAGGCCACAATCCCATTGGTGGTTGGGCTATTTTCCTGTTGCTGGCGTTGGGCTTGGCTGTAGCTTTTTCCGGGCTTATTACTTTAGGTGGTGAAGAAGGCCACGGACCATTGGCGGGTTGGGTGGGTTTTCGCATCGGTATCCTCAGTCGGGAGTGGCATACTTTGCTGGCTTGGGGAATGTTGGGTTTGACTGCGATTCATGTGACCGGTGTATTGGCTGAGAGCCTGTTTCATCGCGACAACTTGATTTGGTCCATGATTACGGGTCGCAAAGACGGTACTGCAGGGGAGCCTGGGGTCCATGGGCATCACCTGTTAGGGCTGCTCATGGTGGTTTTGGTGAGCGCATCGGCACTGTTCTATTTTCGTGGTTACTTGACCGAGAGCGCAGACAATTTATATCAACCTTACACGGGGCCTGAGTTGCCGGATAATGCGCAGTGGCGAGAGGCTTGTGGGGAATGTCACTTTGCTTTTCATCCCTCTTTGTTGCCCAGGCGTTCTTGGGAAAAAATGTTTTCACAACAACACGAACATTTCGGCGAAGACTTGGATTTGAGTGAGGATGATGCAAAGTCTTTATTGGAGTTTCATTTGAAATATCCAGCAGAATCCAACTTGACAGAACCGTCGCGAAAAATACTTTATTACACCCCGGAAAACGAATTACCTCTACGAGTTTCTGAGACGCACTATATTGTGAAAAAGCATAAGGATATTGAAGATGTCTATTGGAAGCATAATAAAGTTAAAAGTAAGAGCAACTGTAGCGCTTGCCACTTGGATGCGAACCGCGGCACCTACGAAGATTCTGATATGAGGTTGCCGGATATAAACACGAAATAATCATTGAACAACTGAGTGCAGCATCCAGGGGAGCTGCACTCTATTATTAACTAGAAAGATTCCTGTTCTATCTCTAAATAAGCCAGATTGATCAGTCGGCCGATGTTTTCTTCAAACCCGGACCATTGTTTGGACTGCAGTAGTGACTTTATTATTTTTGGCTTCATTTCAAAGTCACTTAGTCCGTCTTCGTAGTGACGTTTAACTTCGGCTTTGAGCGCCCTAATGAACTGGCGATATGACTGGATAATACGTTTGTCGCCACTGGCCCCATGGCCTGGGATGAAGATTTCTGCACCCGACTGTAAGCCAACATCCAGTGAGGCCAGATTGCCATTAAAGCTGGCCATAAACAGGCTGATGTTTTCATTGCGCAGATTGTCCCCAAAGACGAAGACCTTGTCCTCCAAAATATGCAGCATGATGTCGTGGTCGCTGTGGCCGGCGCCACTGTAAAATACCTTGATGCGCACATCACCGAAACTGAGCACTTCACCATCGTTCACGGATTTTTCCGGTAAATAGGCTTTGGTACCTGTCGACATGCCTTCGGTGCGTTGTTCTATGGCTTTAAGCCACATATCCGCATCTCCGCTTTCCAGACGGGTTTTCATTTTGGCGTGGGCATAGATAACGGCCTTAGGGTAATGGTTTTTAATCCCGTGATTGGCCAGCCAGTGGTCGCCATGACCGTGGGTATTGAATATGGCGATAATGGGTTTGTTGCTGATGGTTTTGGCTTTGTTGACAATCATTTCGCCAATGTGGACGCTGCTGCCGGGGTCGACAACGATTAGGCCTTTGCTACTGGAAATGAATACCGGGTTGTTGCGAAATCCCTGATTGGCTTTAGAAACTTCCTCATTGGGACCGTGGATGACCCAAACTCGCTTGCTCAGCTGAGTCAAGGGATAGTCTTTGGTGATGCTAAGATCAGCAGCATGACTGGTCCATGGGGCTATCCATAAAGCCATCCATAAAGCCATCCATAAAGCCGGCAGGGTGTGCGTAATGTGTCGATGGAATATTGAATATTGCATTATTTTGTCTCCGATTGGTCTGCCCTAAATTGATTGGATAAAGCGTTCGTTGAGAGAAAACTTAGCTAAAATGAATGGAAAGTTACGGCGATAATTCGATTATATTTCGATGATTTTTTGCGACTTTAAAAACAAAGACTTAACGGTGGAGTGTGACGGATAGTGAATGGGCAAATGAATGTCCCTGTGGCGAGCACCTTGGATAGAAAGGTTTTCTGGCTGGAACAGTGGCGCGTGGATTCGGCATGCGGTAAGTTGCAAATGGACTCAGATGAGGTTCATGTGGAGCCCAAAGTCATGGCGGTTCTGCTGATTCTTGCTGAGAGAGCCGGGGAGGTGGTTAGCCGAGAGGAGTTGGAAGCACGAGCCTGGCCCGGGCTGGTAGTCGGTTACGATGCGCTGTCCAGTTCCATTATCAAATTGCGTCGGGCATTGGGGGATGATTCTCGTAATCCGCGATACATCGAAACTGTGTCGAAAAAAGGCTATCGACTCATCGCAGCGGTTTCCTACGAGGCTCGTTCAGAGCCGGAGAGCAACGCTGTGCCGGAAGCCAAGCCGGGAATGTGGCTCGATCTGCAGTTCAATAAACCAGTAGTGGCAGTTTTGACGCTACTGCTGTTGCTGTTTGGCGCTTTGCTGCGTGGGTGGGATAAACCGCCTGAAACGCCGTTTACTGAAAAACCGGCTATTGCTGTGTTACCGTTCTCTAATTTTAGCGACGACCCATCCCAGGAGTATTTCAGCGACGGATTGGCAGAAGAGCTGATTAATGATCTGTCGCAGCTATCCGGCTTGTTGGTGATTTCACGGCGTTCTACATTTGCTTATAAAACAAGAACAGTAAGCCTGCAAACCCTGGCTCAGGAGTTGGGAATACAATACGTGTTAGAAGGAAGTGTCCGTCGTGTAAAAGAACAAATTCGCATCACTGTGCAATTGGTGGACGCAAAAAGCGGTATCAATCTATGGGCCGGCCGTTTCGAGCGTGACAATAAGAACCTATTTCATATCCAGGATGAAGTACGTCAGAAAATTGTTTCTTTACTTTCTATCAAGATAAATGAAAAAGAATGGGAGCGTCAAAGAAAACAATACACAGTGAGTTTTCCGGCTTACGATTTATTTTTACAGGGGCAAGCCAGCCTGGTCAAACGTGGCGCGGTGACGGATTATCACAAAGCTCGAGATTACTTCGAACGGGCCATTCATCTAGATCCTAAGTTTGCCCGTGCCCATAGCGCTCTGGCTTTGGCACATACGGATGCCTTTCGATTTTCCTGGGTGGGGGATGATGTTGCCAAACTGGCTTTAGAACAAGTAAAGCTAGCCTTGGAATTGAATCCCGGTCTACCACAAGCGTATTGGGTGGCCGGCTATGCCCATTTATATCTTCAAGGCGATCACCAAAAGGCAATTTCCAAGGCTCAGCGTTGCATTGAGTTAGACCCTAATAATGCTGATGCCCATTTATTACTTGCAGCGATTTATGTACTTTCCGACCAAGCAGAATTGGCTCTGCCGTTGGTGCAAACCGCAAAGCGCCTGAATCCTCATTATCCCTCCATGTATCCCAGCGTCCAGGGGCAGGCATACTTGTCACTGCAAAACTATGATTCCGCCTATGCTGCATTTGAGGAGTCTTTGCAAATTAATCCCCGCCGTTATCAAGGCAACTTGTATATGATCATTACACTCAAGCGTATGGGGCGCCTGGACGATGCGGTGTGGCAAGCACAACAGTTTCTTATGGAAAACCCCGGTTTCAATCCGGCGATCTGGGTTCAGCACCAACCATTTCTTGATCAAGGAATAGCCGACGGGATGAAGCAGGACTTGGATGCGGTTTTTACAAAAGCCCAGTTAAGTTAAATCAGCGGACGCAAAAAAACACCCTGCCTGGAAATATGTTGACAATATTTGGCGAAGATTGCCCGGATTTTGCATAAAGCGTGATCCACTACACAAAAATGGCGGGGTTTTCACGAAATTTAGAGCTCAAGGGTTCGATAACTGTTTAACCGCTCAGCTTTGATGCGGGCTACGATTATCCAGCGATTTCTCAAGCAAATTCGTGTTTGCACATTTAAACAGTCTAGGAGAAGATCCATGAACAATGCAATGATGCAACTGGTTGTGTTTATTGCCATCGGGGTAGCCTGGCGCTACTTTAAACCGGACGGCTACAGTGCGGACGCGGTGCAACGCGCCATTATCAGTATTATCTACTGGGTTCTGTTACCTATTTTCATTTTTTTCGCTATGGCTGAGATTAAGTTCAATGCGGCGATTGGTAAGTACGTGATGTATGTCACCGTAGCCACCGCAGTGGCGCTGGCTGCGGGCTTTTTTTGGTTTTCTAAAACCAAGCTGCAACCCAAAGTTCAAGGGGCTTTGTTGCTGGCAGCTTGTTTCGGCAGCGTGGTTTTTATTGGCTTGCCCTTAACTAAGATTATGGTGGGTTCCTGGACGTCCCGTCTTGCGGCTACACATTTTATGGTGGCCAATGTTTTGCTTCTGTACACCGCAGGTTTATTTTTGGCCAGAGCTTTGGGTTCACCTTCAAAGTTGAAAAAACCAGCCGGTGCGGTAACCGACGAAGCCATGACCTTGGCTAAGGATCCGTTGTTGATTGCGGCGGTTCTTGGTGTGATGGTAAACGTGACCGGTATGAAAATCCCCGCCTGGCTGAATATCGATGCAATGGTGACAAATGCACTTATCCCATTGCTCGTGCTGACGTTGGGGTTAAGTTTGAAATGGGAGCAGAATTGGAAAGATTTGGTCAAGGATATAGCGCCCGTCGCTGTGATCAAGATGGTTCTTATCCCTGTAGTTTTGCTTCTTATGGTCAAGCTGTTCGGCTCACCAGGTGCCAAGACAACAAAAGCCATGATGATTAATGGCGTTATGCCAGTATCCCTGCTGGGGTTGATCATCTGCGAACGATTTAAGTTTGAAACGCGTATTTATGCTGCAGCATTTGTTATGACCACGGCGTTGGCGGTTGTGCTCGTACCGGTTTGGATGAAACTTATTTAGGGAACCTCTGATTAACTTCGTGAATGCCATTTATGAGGACTAAATAGTCAATTGCTTCGTTGAAAAACTTGGAAAAACTCCCGATATTCCCTGTGTTTTCCTCACATGGATGTGGGGAAGGGGCGTGAGCGGGACGCGGAAGCGTTTCGCCTCGCACTTGACGATTTAGTCCTCATCTCTGCTCATCCAGGAAATCTAGTCCACGAGTGGATTAACCCATAGAGCTTTGGAATACCACCTCTTCCAATAATTTTCGATCATTGGGTATTTCCATGTTCTGTAACTTTCCCGGCAAACTGTCAGCATCAGCGCGCTTGCCTATGGCGATGGCGCATACCACGTTAAATTCCTGTGAATCTACGCCCGTAACAGCGTAGGCTTTGTCAGTATCGAAGCCACCCATGGCGTGGGTATAGAGCCCCTGTTTGTGTGCTTGCAGACTGAGAGCCATCCAAGCCGCGCCAGTGTCGAAGTCGGCCCAGCGATTGGGATTATTGTTGTGACTAAAAGTTTTTTTGCTGAATAAATATACTAACAGTGGCGCCGAGTTGGCCCACACCTGATTGGACTCCGCCAAAGTGCTTCGGAATTGCTCCAGGTCTTGTGTTTGAGTAGCGTAGACAAAACGCCACGGTTGTTCGTTGTAGCAAGAGGGGCTCCAACGCGCCGCTTCAAACAATGTGGCAGTATCTTCAGCCGATATAGAGTCTGACAAAAAGGCACGGGGCGACCAGCGTTCAATAAATTGGCTGTCCAATCGGGGGTAATTCTTGGTTCGCATATTACTTCCTGTGTTAAATGGTTCTACTTTGTTGCCTTAGCTTTTACGATTTACCCAGGCACGATTACGTACAAAATTATTACTTTGAAAATCACGCATGGCTTGGTGAATCTCTTCTGTGGTGTTCATCACGAACGGCCCGTATTGCACAATGGGTTCATTGATGGGCTTGCCGCTGATCAGCACCAAGCGTGCTCCCTCGTCACCGGATTTTACTTGAACTTCACCATCAGCCAAGGTCACCAAGGTATTGGCGGCATGTTTACCGGCGACGGTGACGGTCCCTTCGAAAACATAGAAGAAAGAATTGTTTTCCAACGGTAACTGATGTTGAAAGGTCTTGTTGGGAGGCAGCTCTATGTCTAAATAGGAGACGTTGCTAATATCATCCTGAATCGGGCTGGTACTACCGGCAAACTCGCCAATGAGTACTTTGACTTTGTGATCATCGCTGCTCACCACCGGAAAAGCGTCCGCTTTGTATTCCTGGTAGCCGGGGTCATCCATTTTGTTCGCCGCCGGTAAATTGATCCACAACTGAAAGCCGCGCATCAAACCGTTTTCCTGCTTGGGCATTTCAGAATGGATCACACCACTGGCCGCTTTCATCCATTGGGCTCCGCCCGGGCCAAGATTGCCCGTGTTACCCATGCTGTCTTTATGTTCCATATCACCATCTATCATATAGGTGAAGGTATTGAAGCCTCGATGCGGGTGGGAAGGAAATCCGGCAATATAGTCCTCAGGATCATCACTGCAAAAATGATCCAGTAACATAAATGGATCGTAATTACGCAAGCTGGGTGTGCCTATGGTTCGGTGTACCGTGACACCGGCACCTTCGGGCACCGTTAAAGCAGGGATGAATCGCACACTATCGCTCATGACCTCTCCTTGAGTTAAATCTGAGTAGTGAAAGTATATAGGTGTTTAAAAAAGAATAAATATAGTATTTTACAAATAATTGTTCTCAAATGAGCAACAATTGGGAGAAAGAGAGGAGTATCCATTTCATTCCCCCTTCTCCCTTTCTCCCTTTCTCTCCTATTCAGCTTTCGTCATGGCGGTGACTTCCAATTCGAAGCCGGCCTCGGCCCAATCCTGCTTACCTTCCACATATTCGTAGACCTGTTGATAACCCAGTTTGGTAAAGGTATGCGCAGCAATTTTGGAGTTGGGACAGGGCGTGTTGGCACAGTAAACCACAACAAAACTGTCTTTGTTCGGTACCAATGTCGCCGCTTTGGACTCAACTTCATCATGCGGAATATTGATTGCCCCTGGTAAATGGCCGTCCTGGTAATAGCGGGGAGGCAGCGCTTCCACTATGACTGTTGCATGCTGTTGTGCCAGGCGGGCTTGGATTTGCTCTCGCGATATTGTTTTCATTAATTTTCTCCATATCAAAAGTGAATGATAAACTGGTTGTAGTTGCAACTAATATGACTCTAGGCTATACTGGTTGCAAATGCAACTATAAAGTGAGGTAAGCATATATGGTCGTAAACGATGTCACCATGAGTGCGTGGATCGAACTGCACAGGGCTAACCGGGTTTTGCTGGATGCTGTGGAGAAAGCGCTGAAGCAAAAGCAGTTGCCGCCCTTGGACTGGTATGACGTGTTGTTGGAATTGAGTCGTGACAGCCACAATGGTTTACGCCAGTACGAGATTGGCGCAAAGGTTTTATTGAATAAGCACAATTTGTCTCGCTTGCTGGATCGTCTCGAAGCCAAAGATTTGCTTTCCCGTCAGGCTTGTGAAGAAGACGGACGCGGTAATCGAGTCAAAATTACTCATAAAGGTGAACAGACTATCCAAGCCATGTGGCCGGTTTATAGTGGAGTTATGCAGAGTTTGTTTGGCGATAAATTGGGGTACGAAGAACTGCAGCAGCTTGCCCAAATGCTCAGAAAGATTCGTGCTTAACATATAAGATAAGGACATGGTAGATAAAGTGAATGCATTGGCCTTGTTTTTTGGATTCGTAACAGCCGTTGCAATTATTGTGCTCTTTAGAATCAGTGGCAGGGAAAATGCCAAGTTACCCTACGTGCTGGTCTTGATTTCGTTTCCAATTTTCTATTGCATGTTTGCGCTGCTAGCCGGGGATATTCCCGCATTTATAAATGAAGTCGTGGCCGGTGGCGGGTTTATTTTGATACCGCTTGTGGCGCTGAAACAACCACGAATGGGCTACAGTTTGTTGCTGGCACTCGCTTGTGTCACCCATGGTATTTACGACGTATTTCACAACCATTGGTTTGTGAATAGCGGTGCGCCGCTTTGGTGGCCACAGTTTTGTGGCACCGTCGATGTGATTATTGGTTTGTACTGGGTCACTCGGTTTCGTTTTTATAAGCCGGAAAACGTTGTGACTCCTGATTAATATATAGACGAATAATATTCGATCAGGCTGATATACTGTTGTAATATATGAATACTGATTTACTTCCCAAGCTAATATAGATTTGTTATGGTCGCGCTCGCGCGTTAAACAGCGAGCGAAAATTATTATAAAATTAGTCAAAATTTAGAGTATTAGTTTAGGGTTTGGTACCGGCTTGTTCTGTAAGTCCGGAACTGGCAAGACAGGGACAACGAACGCTATTCTACGAGGGCAAGGGACCGGCAAGTGCAACACTTGCTGTAGTAGTGGTCTTCCAAGCTTCAATTCTCTGGTTACTGAAATGCAGCACAATGTGAATGCGGTAGAGCGCATTGCCATAGTTATAACTGAGCTATCACTAGTCCGGTAGCAGGAATTTTGTTGTTTAATTAGTAGGAAGGAAGTATCCGTAATGAAATATTTGAACAAAATGCGTAAATTAACAGCGTGTTTGATTCTTTCTCAGTTAATGTTTGCAAGTTCTGTAATTGCAGCAACTGAAAAAGACTTTACCCTGTTTGAGTCCGGTCAGGTACGTCCCTTGGCGTTGACTTCCGATAGTGCTCTTCTGGTCAGCGTAAACACACCCAATAATGCGATCGAAGTTTTTCGCGTTACTGACGCCGGCCTAAGTTTTAAAAAATCCATCCCCGTGGGTCTTGAGCCTGTAGCGGTTGTTTTGCGTAATGACAGCGAAGCTTGGGTTGTCAATCATGTGTCGGACAGCGTCAGTATCGTCGATTTGACCGATGGTAAAGAACGGGTGGCGCGAACCCTGTTGGTGGGTGATGAGCCGCGTGATATCGTTTTCGCCGGCGTTAACCGCGATCAAGCCTATATCACCACAGCACACCGCGGACAAAACTCTCTTAACGATCCCGAATATCGCACCCCCGGTATTGGTCGTGCGGACGTTTGGGTGTTCGATGCCAATAACCTGGGAGACGCGTTCAAAGGTACTCCCAAAACCATAATTACCTTATTCGCCGATACACCACGCGCATTAGCGGTAACTCCCGATGGCAAACGAGTCTATGCAGCCGGTTTTAAAACCGGCAACCAAACCACCAGTCTGTGGGAAGGTCGCGTCACTGCTCTGGGCGGTTTGCCCGGTCCGCGCACCGACTCAGCAGGCGAAGTACAACCCAATGCCGGTATTATCGTTAAATACAACGGGACTGACTGGGTGGATGAAACCGGTAAAGCCTGGGATGAACTGGTGAAGCTGAACCTGCCGGATAAAGACGTTTTTGTTATCGATGCTACGGCTAATCCTCCGGTTCAAGTAGCCGGTGATGCGGGTGCTTTCGCCGGTGTAGGTACCATCTTATTTAATATGATTGTAAATCCTGTTAACGGTGCAGTTTATGTTGCCAATACCGAAGCGCGTAACGAAGTGCGTTTTGAAGGCCACGGTGAGTTCCACAACGTGGAGACGGTACGAGGTCACTTTTCCGAAAACCGCATTACCGTATTGAAAGACGGTGCCGTATTACCCCGTCACTTGAACAAACACATTGATTACAGTGTTTGCTGTGACTACCCCGAGTCTGTAAATGCCAAGAGCCTGGCTCAACCCATGGGTATGGCGATTACCGATGATGGCGGGACCTTGTTTGTAGCGGCTTTTGGTTCTGCTAAAGTGGGTATGTACAAAACTTCCGAATTGGAAAGCGATACTTTCATTCCCAATACCAAACGTCAAATCAACCTGTCTGCCGGTGGGCCCAGTGGTTTGATTTTGGATCAACAAAATCAACGCCTCTATGTGGCAACCCGTTTTGATAACGGTATTTCAGTGGTGAGTACGACCACTAAGACTGAAACCAGTCACGTCACTATGTACAACCCGGAGCCCGCCAGTGTGGTTACAGGTCGTAAGTTCCTTTACGATGCGGCTTATACTTCCAGTGCCGGTGATTCCTCTTGTAGCACCTGTCACGTGTTCGGTGATATGGATCAGCTGGCTTGGGATCTGGGTAATCCTGATGGTGTTTCTGCGCCTATTCCCGGTCCTTGGAGAAACCGTCCGGCAAGAATCGGTCGTCCTGATATTCCTGAAACTTTCCGTGCTTTAAAAGGCCCCATGACTACACAAAGCCTGCGCGGTATGGCCAACCACGGTCCTATGCACTGGCGTGGTGATCGCACCGCCGGCGATGAAGAAGAAACCGCACAGCCGGACTCCGGTACCTACAACGAAGATAAAGCCTTCAAGGAATTCAATCCGGCATTCGTCGGTCTGGTGGGGCGTAATGCTATGCTGACTGCAGAAGAAATGCAGGCTTATACCGATTTTGCGTTGCAAATCATGTATCCGCCCAATCCTATTCGTAACTTGGATAATTCCATGACCGCATCACAGCAGGCGGGTTACGAACGCTTTGTAGGTGAAAAAAGCGATACGTTTTTCACTTGTGAAGAGTGTCATACTCTGAATCCTCAAGGTAATGCTGAGCATAATGTAGACCGCCCCGGCTTCTTTGGTACCAGCGGTTTCTACAACGCCGGCCGCATCGTTCCGCAGATTTTCAAAGTACCGCACTTGCGTAATATGTACCAGAAAGTGGGTATGTTCGGCTTTGCTCAAACTCCTGAGTTGATTCCCAATATTAATACCGGTTCCCCCAATCCGCACATGGGCGACCAGATTCGCGGATTTGGATTCAACCACGATGGCAGCAACCCGTCTGTGTTTGATTTTCATTTGCGTAAAGCGTTTATCTTCCGTGAGAAAGGTACAAACGGAATCAATGATCCGGGCAATCCCGGCGGTTTTTCCAAAGACCGTGCTTTGGGTGACGCACAACGTCGTGAAGTGGAAGATTTCATCATGGCATTTCCGTCCAATCTGGCTCCTATCGTAGGTCAACAAGCAACTCTGACAACTGTCGGTAGTGTGGCGGCCAATGTTCGTATAGATTTGTTGGTTGCACGTGCGGAAGCGGGCGAGTGTGAGCTGGTTGCTCATCAAAGTGCGAATCGAGGTTACTTGTATGTGGGTAATGGCTTGTTCCAGAGTAATGCCAAAGCGGTATTGATCAGCGATGCTGACTTGCGTAAGCAGGCTGCTGGAAAAACCGGTGACGAAGTGACCTACACCTGTGCTCCAGTGGGTTCCGGTGTGCGTTTGGCTTTGGATCGCAACGAAAACGGTGTTTTTGATCGCGACGAAACGCTCTAAACGTATCGATATCTATAGCCGGGCGTTTTCAACGCCCGGCTTTTTTTGTGTCTTTTTTCAACGATTTATATAGAAAGGGAACTCCTCTCATAGGCGGTGATTAAGTATTCCTTAAGGTGAAGTTAATCTGCTACATTTTGTAGTTAAATATTACAGGGTTGCGCCGATATATATTTGCAGTGCCACGTGAAAACTGAGGAAGATGGTTTTGAAAAGGCTTTTGCAAATATGGGGTGTTCTTGTTTTATCTGTTAGTACTTCCGCAATTGCAGTACCCAGTCAAAAAATTGAATCGAAAGAAATAGTATTTAGCATCTTACCGTTTCTGTCACCTGTGGCCTTGGTAAAACGTTTTACACCGCTACGCGAGTATTTGGAACATAACACCGGGCAGGTGATTGTATTGGAATCTGCGCCAAACTTTCCCGAATACCTCAAACGTACCATTAATCATGAATATGATATTGTGTACACGGCTCCTCATTTTGTGCCCCTCAGTATGGAAGACGGGCACTATCAATTATTGGCAGCCTCGCATAATCTCTCCGCTCATATCATCGTGTCTGAATCAAGCCGTTTGAAAGGTTTGGCCAATTTGGCTGGGAAACGTATTGCCCACGGTCCCAAAGAAGCCTTTTTGGTGGTTATTGGTAAGCACCTGCTCAAAGAGCAAGGGCTTGTAGAGGAAAATACTCCCAGGTATGTGGCTTATAAAAGCCACAATGCCGCTTTGCGAGCGGTTGCGGGTGGAGATGTCGATGCGGCTATTGTCGGGAAGTTTCATCTGAAATTGGCAACAGAAAATAAATTGCGACAAATTGCGGTATCAGCTGAATTTCCGGGTATCGCTATTCTTGCATCCCGGGACTTACCGCAATCGTTGCGAGATAAACTCGCTAAGTCGTTTGTTGATATTAAAGACACTGAAGAGGGTCGGCAGACGTTAAAAAAGATTCGTTTTCCCGGATTTCAATCGGCAAAAACTCAAGATTTTGACGCTTTGATACCTATAGCCCTAGAGGCCTTGGATCAGACAACCTTTAAGTTGCGGAACTGAAATGAGGCGGGGTTGTTGCCAAGGGATTATAACAAACCGCGCATGGCGCGGTTTGTTACTATTGACAACATTAAAGTAATGAAGTGGTCCGGTTTAACGCTGAAATTGCTCCTGGGCATTGTGCTCATTGAAGTACTGATGTTATCCATTCTGGTGTATAACAGTGTGCGTCTGTTGAGCTCCACACATGCGGAACTGTTTGAACAAACCGTAAATGATGAAGTTACTCTAATGAGTAGCTTGTTGGTGGGCGGTTTGACCTCTATGGACCGCGCTCTGATACACGAAAACCTCCAGCTACTGTCCAAACAATCCAATGTTAAGTACGCGCTGGTGTATGATCGTCGCAACAGGCTGGTCAGTCACGTGGGGGACACGCCCGGGGAGTTTCATCAGGATTGGTCTTTCGCTCAAGCAGAGCAAGACGGGGTTTACGATACTCAGATCGAGATTAAACTACAAGGCCAGAACTTCGGTTTACTTCAAGCCGGTTTTTCTGTGACGGATATTGTCAAATTGTCCGCCACCGCCAAGTGGCAAAATACCTTAATAGCTTTAGTCGAAATTCTGTTGTCCATTATGGCGACTGGTTTAGTCGGTATGTACGTAATAAACCGAATTACCTTGTTGCAAAGTGGTGCGCAGGCCTTGCAAGAGGGTAGATACGACTATCGAATACCAGTGGCTGGCGAGAAAGACGAGTTGGATGAATTGGCCCAAGCCTACAATGAGTTAGGGGCGTCCCTGGAAAGTTCCACGCGCTTGTTAACGGAAAAACAAACGGAGATTGAACAAAAAGCGGCGCGACTATCCACTTTGCTGAATAATCTTAATGTGGTCATATTTGAAGCGTTTCGACAACCGTTTTGTATTAACTTCATTAATAAAGAAGCGGAAAAACTGATGGGTTATTCCATGGAGGAGTGGAAGTTACCGGGATTCATGAAAAGTATTGCGTACAAGGATGACCTGGTGTTGTTGAGTCGCTTTGCCGAAAACCCAGCTAACCCTGCAATGACATCTTTTGAGTATCGTGTTCACAAAAAGGATGGAGACCTCATTTGGCTGCGACAAATAGTCAACGTGGAGAGTCGGCTGGAGCAGGGGTTTGTACATGGAATTCTCATTGACGTAACCACAGAAAAAAGAAATGCGGAAGTGGAGCGTGCCCGAGATATCGCTTTGGCCGAAAACCGCACTAAAAATTTGTTTCTCGCCAATATGAGCCATGAATTGCGCACACCTCTAAACGCCATTATTGGATATTCTGAATTTTTACAGGAAGAAAATGACAGCGGTACATTGGAGAAGGAGAGCGCTTCCAAAGATTTGGGCAGGGTTATTCGTTCGGCAAAACACTTGCTCTCTGTGATAAATGAAATTCTTGATATCTCTAAAATCAATTCGGGTAAATTGGAGATTATTGTCAACAAATTCAATTTACAAGAATTGATCCGGGATGTAACGGACACGGTTCGTCCAATGGCAGAGAAAAACGGTAACCGATTGAAGGTGATTATACCGGCGGACTTTGTTGTCCATGCGGACCGTCAGCGTCTTTATCAGATCCTGCTTAATGTCTGTGGCAACGCCTGTAAATTCACCAAAAACGGTGAAGTGGAAATCGAGGTGGCCGGCGAACCGGAGGGGGGCTGTTACACCGTCACTGTTAAAGATACAGGCGTCGGTATAAGACCTGACGACGTGGAAAGTATTTTTGATGAGTTTGTCCGGACTGATGACGTCGGTAAGATTGAAGGGACCGGTCTTGGCTTGTGTTTAAGTCAGAAACTGTGTCGCAGCATGGGCGGAGAAATATTGGTGAGCAGCATCCACGGTATCGGCTCTACCTTTACCATATCCATGCCTTTTTTGATCCGGACACGAAAACGGGCCTAGGGAACCTATGATTAACTCCATGAATGGCATTTATGAGAACCCATTGTCAATTGCTTCGATGCCTTCATGGATGTAGGTAATTCATGGATGTAGGTAATTCATGGATGTAGGTAATTCATGGATGTAGGTAATTCATGGATGTAGAAGTGGCGTGACCAGGACGCGGAAGCTTTTAGCCTCACACTTAACAATATATTTTTTTGATCTATACCCATCCGGGAATAAATCAGAGGTTCCCCAGTTCATTTCTAACTTTGGGTTAAGAGCCCCATATTCCGTGTTTGATATCGTTTTGTGAAATACTGCTTGAATTGCGAGAATTGTGGGCACTTTGGCATTGTTGCGCAATATTTGCTATCCTATCCATTAGTATTGTACAAATCTATTGTCAGGCATAATATTAAGTGCTGTGCCAAAGCATCGGTGTTCACCCCGCGGGAGCTAAGTGGGCGATCTAAAGTGCTTTGTTGCAGGAACTGACGATGCCGCAAATATACTGAAATTACACAGAAAATATGCAGATAGTGGGGGAGTCAGGGACAAATTCTGCCTGTCATGAGAATATTATTTATCTTTTCTTCAATGTTTTTTGCATTGAGCATGTCATTGTCAGCGTGGGCGGCGGAGTTGGTGACCTCAACGTCACCTAAGCTCGTAGCAGATAGTGACCGAGTGTCGGCAGGCTATTTTAGCTTAAGCTGGGAGAGTGATGATCCCGGTGATTTTCTCCTGGAGGAGTCTGTAGACTCCGCGTTCACGCAACCGCGCCGCATATATCATGGCCCGGACACGGCAACTCTAGTTAGTGGTCGGCCCAACGGTACTTATTATTACCGGGTTCGCCGCGATCGAGACCAAAACCAACCAAGCTGGAGCGAAGTATCCATAGTGCAAGTGGAGCACCACCCTTTGTCACGTGCATTTTCGTTTTTTGTTTTGGGGGCATTAGTATTTTTTGCCACCTTATTCATTATTCTCAAGGGTAATAAACGCTACACCTGATACATGATGCAAAAAATTGTCAGCATAAACCCGCAGCGCTTAAAGCACGATATCGAAACTCTGGCACAAGTTGGGTGCCGGAATGGTGCCGGAGTGTTTCGTATGGCCTTCAGTGATGGAGATATGGACGGTCGTCTATGGTTCAAGAATCAACTGCAACAAGCCGGCCTGGAGATTTATGAGGACGGTGCAGCCAATATCCATGGCAGGTTGTGCTGGGACGGCGAGACGCCCAGTGTGATCACCGGTTCTCACTTAGACACCGTTCCCGGAGCCGGTCATCTGGATGGCGCGCTGGGGGTTTTAGTAGGTTTGGAATGTTTGCGACGAATTAAGGAAGAAAACATTGAGCTACGCTATCCCCTGGAAGTGGTTGCTTTTAGCGATGAGGAGGGCCGTTTTGGTGGTTTATTGGGATCGCAGGCCATCGCTGGACGCTTAACACCGGAGTCCATCCAAACCGCTGTGGACTTGAACGGAATGACATTGATTGATGCCATGAAGCAGCGAGGTTACGATGCCATGCAGGCGTTGCATGCGCGCAGAACTCCCGAAAGTATCCGTGCTTTTTTTGAGCTGCATATCGAGCAGGGACCGGTGTTGGATCAGATGGGGCTCAGCGTTGGCCTAGTGGATGCTATCGCCGGCTTGTTCAAGTGGGAAGTCAGCCTAATTGGTGTTCCGAATCATGCCGGTACCACGCCGATGCATATGCGTAACGATCCTTTTCAGGCGCTGGCCGAGTTCGCAGGGCAAATACGGCGGGTGCTGGAAGAGCACGGCAGTGAGCGCAGTGTGGCAACCATAGGCCGGGTTGCGATTTCCCCCGGCGCCGCTAATGTGGTCCCCGGGCGGGTGAATTTTTCTCTTGATGTTCGAGACACGGAACCCGGTGCACTGCAGGAATTACGCAATGCTTTTCGTCGGGTACTCTCGGCCATTGCCCGGCGTTATGAACTCATGTTTGAGTTTACCGTGCTGAACGAAACTCCTCCGGTTAAGTGTAATGGCTCGTTGATAGAGACATTGCGGGGAGTGGCAGACTCTTTGAACATTTCCAGTTACCGCATGGCCAGTGGCGCACTGCACGATTGCCAGATGATGGCAGCTATAGTTCCGGCAGCCATGGTGTTTGTTCCGAGCAAAGACGGGCGCAGCCATTCGGCGGCGGAATGGACCGACATGGAACACATAGAAAAAGGAAGTAACGTGCTTTTGAATACACTTATTCGTGTGGCAGGGGGGCGCCATGAGTGATGATATTCGTAAGACCGATTTGAAGGGGCTGAATGAGGAATATCTTCACATCGATCCACTTATAGAGACTTATCGTGAGGGAATTATTGATGTACCTCATGTGGAAACGGCGTTAAAGCAGCACAATGTCGCGTTGTTGGTGATCGACTTACAGTACCTCGATGCAGCAGAGGGGTATGGTGTATTTGCTGACGTGGAAAAATCCGGTGTGCCCATTGAGGCGCAGGAGTATTATTTTAAACGTCTGCATCATATCGTGTTACCCAATGTAAAGCGCATGCAGGAGGCATTTCGAGACCTGAAACTGGAAGTGATGCATACCCGGATTCAGTCTTTAACCCGTGATGGCAGAGATCGCAGTGTGGGCCACCGCAAGCTGGGTTTGCATGCCCCACCCGGCTCAAAGGAAGCGGAGTTTTTGCCTGAGATTGCCCCTATGGGCGATGAAATTATTATCAATAAAACTGCCAGTGGCGTATTCAATGCCACCAATGTGGAATACATCTTACGCAATATGGGAATCGATACCTTGTACGTCTGTGGGGTATATACCAATGAATGCGTATCCACCACTGTGCGCGATGCCTGCGACCGGGGGTTTCATACCACCTTGGTGAATGATGCCTGTGCCACGGTGACGCCGGAACTGCATAACGCAACTCTTAGTACCATTAAAGACCGCTATGCCCGTGTTATGACTAGCGACGAGGTGGTTAAGGAGATCAGGAAGGCTGTCAGAACATGAATAACGTCAACTCAGCAGTGCTGGACAGCCAAACGGGATGGATCATACTGGCCGCATTTAGTGTGGTTTGGATCGCCTTAGGGTGGTTTTGGGGACGCAAGGCTAAAGAGTTGGATGATTTTATGTTGGCCGGTCGCAATGTGGGGCTGTCTCTGGCTACCGCCACGGCAATGGCGACCTGGGTTACCAGTAACACCACCATGGCTGCGCCTCAGTTGACATTGCAGTTGGGTATCTGGGGGATGGTGGGGTATTCCCTGGGAGCCATTGGTTTAATACTGTTCGCGCCTCTGGCGAAACGTATTCGTCGACTTATGCCAACGGCATACACCAGTGGCGATTTTGTGCGGTTGCGTTATGGAAAATTCACTTGGCGGGTTTTTCTGCTTATTTCCCTGTTCTACGGCTTCGGCTGGTTGATTAGCATGGGTATGGCCGGTGGCGTGTTAATCAACGCACTGACGGGCATTCCCTACGAAATCGGTATGACGGTAATTGTCAGCATATGTGTGGTTTATACCTTGTTGGGTGGATTGCGTGCTGTCATTGGTACAGATTACATTCAAACCCTGTTGATTCTTATTGGGATCATTATATTGGCCTGGTTTGCCATTACCGAAGTGGGATTCGAGAAAATACACGCCAGTGTATTGGAGCAAAGGCCGGAGTTATTGAATCTGTTGTTTCCGGCAGCCATCATGTTTTTGTTTAACAACCTGTTGTTTGGTGTCGGCGAAATATTTCATTCCAATGTGTGGTGGAGCAGGGCGTTCGCTTTTCGCGACGGTGTGGGCATGCCTGCTTACACCATTGCCGGTATCATGTGGTTGCCCATACCCGTGGTTGCCGGGTTTATCGCGCTGGCTACGCCTGCTTTGGGTTTGAATGTACCTGCTGCTGATATGGTGGGCCCCATGGTGGCGGCGAAACTGTTGGGAGTGGGCGGTGCTATTTTAGTGTTCATTGTGGTGTTTTCCGCACTGGCATCCAGTTTGGATTCCCTGCTGGCCGCTACCAGTGATTTGATAACACAGGATATTTACCGGGGACATTTTCGTCCACAGGCCGGTCAGGAAGAACTTCGATTGGCTGCAAAAGCAATTATCCTGCTGTTGGGGGTATTGACCTGGTCATTGTGTTTACCTCGCCTAACCACGCTGGCTGAGCTGCTGTATTTCACCGGAGCCTTTGTTGCCAGCACGATTTGGCCCATCGTTGCCGGTTTGTACTGGAAAAGAGCCAATAGTTTAGGCGCTGCCCTAGCCATGATATTGGGTACAGGCATTGGACTCTATACCTATTTTTCCATTGGGTTTTATGTGGCGGCTTTAGTGGGTGCGGCAGTATCCATGCTGGTGGTTGTGCTAAGTAGTATTTTGTGGCCACAAGACTTTGATTGGAGCCAACTACGAACAAAAGGAGCTAGCTGATGACAGCTTCCTTGAGCATGCTCGTGTTTCTGGTGAGTGCGGCTTTAATATTGACCATGGTATCACCCTTGGTGCTGATTTTGTTTTTGGTAATAGACTGGAAGAGAGGTGAACAATGGTAAAGCCCTTAAGTCCACTGTTACGAGAATCCATGCCGGAAAAGGATGTTACAGAGGGTATAGAGCATCCACTGGCGTTGTTAAAAATGGTGCTGGAAGACCCCACTCCGTTGTTGGATCTGGCAAACTTTTCCATCGTGTCGGCGCGGCAGTTTACCCGTGATCAGATTGTGCAGTTGTGCCGCCTGGCGGCAAAACACGAGGCTGTACCACAGCAGTCCCGGCGTCCATTAGTGGGAAAAATACTCATTAGTGCGTTCTATGAACCCAGTACGCGAACGCGTTTGTCCTTTGAGAGCGCATGGCATCGCCTGGGAGGGGATATCATGTCCATCACCGACCCTACTACTACCGGCATCGCCAAAGGCGAATCTCTCTCGGACGTGGCGGAGATGCTCAACAATTATGGGGATCTGGTGGTGTTGCGCGAAACCAACAAGGACTCGATCTACGAGATGTTGAAAAACCTGCGCATTCCGATTGTGAACGCAGGTAATGGAATTGATGAACATCCGACACAGGCTTTAGCGGATATCTATACCATTTTTAAGTGGCGCCCCCAGTTGGTGAATAGGGAGGTAGAGAGTGGTGATAAGATAAAAATGGGTATTATTGGTGTGCCCAAAAACATGCGTACCATCCGATCCTTGTTGTATTTATTGAGTCTGTTCCCCAGTAGCTTTTCTGAAATTGTCGTGATATGTCATGAGAAAGACGTGTTTGACTCCACTCAAGAAGAATATCTGCAAAACAGCAGCTTAAATATTCGAGTTACGGATGTTATGAACAAAGAGTTACCAGAGCTGGATGTGGTGTACATTAATTCCATTGCCTGGATTGGTGACAGCTACGAAATATTCGGTGAAGATTATCAACTTCGTAAAGACTCACCTTTGAAACCCGGTGCTATCGTTATGCATCCATTGGCAAGGGGTGAGGAGTTATCAACAGATCTTGACGACACCAATCACAATTGGTATTTCGCCCAGGCCAGGAGCGCCGTGTTTATTCGCATGGCATTGTTGACCTGTCTGGTTCAACATAACTGGTAGTTTACAAGTAATTCAGTCGGAGTATTTCTATGTGCGGTATCGCAGGCGTCATGCACGCCGACCCCAAAAAACCCATTAATGCACAAATTCTGGCTAATATGGCGGCTATTCAATGGCATAGAGGTCCCGATGGTTTTGGGGTAAAGAGTTTGGATGGTCTGGGCGTGGGATTCAGTCATGCCCGGTTGTCCATCATAGACCTGGACGAAGAACGTGCAAGACAACCCTTCGTGTCCGCAGATGGCAGTTTGCTGTTAGCACATAACGGCGAATTCTATGACTATAAACGCTTGCGGGCACAGCTGACCAGTCGCGGTGCCCGGTTTCAAACCAAAAGCGATTCGGAACTGATATTGCATCTTTACCCCGGGGTGGGGTTGGAACAAATGCTCCCGGATCTGCGCGGTGAGTTTGCCTTTTCTTTGTACGATAAACAGCGCGATCGTTTGATTCTGGTGCGGGATCGTTTTGGGATCAAACCGCTGTATTGGACTTTGGTAAACGACACATTGGTGTTTGGGTCGGAACTGAAAGTGCTTTTTGCTCATCCGGATGTACCGCGCCAAATCAGTCACCAGGGTTTGTATCATCAGTTAATGCAAACCATTGTTCCGGGGACCACGGCTTTTGAAGGTATTCATCAGGTCCAGCCAGGGCACATGCTGATTGTGGAGCGTCGCCACAACCGCTTCCAAATCCGGGAACAAAAATACTGGGATATGGATTTTCCGTTAATGCAGGAGCGTCAGAAAAACCGCGAAGACGAGTATTACATTGAAGGCGTTCGAGAGCATTTGTTGCAAGCAGTGCAATTACGTCTGGAAGCCGACGTACCCGTGGCCTGCTATTTGTCCGGTGGCATCGACTCGTGTTCCATACTGGGCTTATCTGCGGCCAGTCAGCAGTCTCCGGTCAAAGCGTTTACCATTGGTTTTGATAATGCCGACTACGACGAAACGGCCATTGCCCGAGAAATGGCGCAGAGTGTGAAAGCCGATCAGGATATTATGATGTTGCAGGCGGATCATCTGTATCACAATTTTGCTCGCACTGTTTGGCATACCGAACGCTCCATCTATAATACCTTGGGTGTGGCAAAGATGCTCATGAGTCGGCACGTGAATCGGGCCGGCTACCGTGTGGTGGTAACCGGGGAAGGTTCGGATGAGTTGTTTGCCGGTTATCCGGCATTTCGCCGCGATATGTTTCTGCATGGCTTGAATACGCTGAGTGCGGCCGAAAGAGCTTCATGGGAGCAACTACTGGCTCAGAGTAATAAATTATTTAAAGGTGCCATGTTGGCGGAGGAGGAATGGCAGGACCAGGCTTTTAACGCAAAGGTCGGTTTTACCCCCAGCTGTTTACAACCCTGGTTGTCATCATCCCAGCATGTACCCGGATTGTTGCACAAAGATATTGCAGCTGCATTGCAGGATTATGCACCGGGGCAGGCCATTGCCGAGTCATTGGATAGTGACATGATTTCAGAACGACACCCGTTGGATAAGGCACAGTACGTATGGATAAAAACCATGCTGGAAGGCCAAATTCTTACCTGGGGAGGCGATCGTGTGGACATGGCCAATTCCATGGAAGCCAGGCCGGCGTTTCTGGATCATCACTTAGCGGAGTTTGCCACCCAGGTACCCCCCACCATGCGTATTCGCGGGAGAACGGAAAAATACGTGTTACGTGAGGCCATGAAAGGCCTGTTGCCCACGGTACTTTATGAACGCGAAAAATTTGCATTCATGGCGCCTCCGGCACATACTGACCCGAAAAAGTGGCACGCCATGAAGTCGCTGGCAGATGAATTTCTTTGCAATTCGGCGGTGGAAAGTGCAGGGTTATTGGATACAGGCGGTGTCAAAGCTCTGTTTGCAACCCATGAAAATCCCAAGACTTCCGCTGCCAAGCAAGTGCAGTTGGATGCGGTGATTAATCATATGTTAAGTGTACAAATTTTGCACCGGCAGTTTGTAACAACGGATGTTCCAATGCAGGCACAGCAAAGGGCCGACGAACTGGGATGGCATGCCTAAGTTTTGTAATGTGGGTAAGTGGAAGGTGAGGGCGATGCCTAAAAAAGTAGAAATAAAATCCTCAAGCTCCGGCCTGGTGAAAAAACAAAAAGCCGCTGCTGCGCGAGATGATGTGGCCCAGTGTATTATGAAGGACTTCCGTGTGGTCGTTCGAACCACCCAAGCCCATTCCCGTTGGATAGAGAAGCAATGCGGTGTTACCGGTGTGCAATTGTGGGCCATGTGGGAGTTATTTGCGGCCCCCGGTCAAAAAGTATCGGATTTATCCAAAGCCCTTTCCATTCACCAATCTACTGCCAGTAACATGTTGGACAAACTGGAACATAGAAAGTTGATCAGGAGAGATCGAAGTGGACCGGACCAGCGCGTCGTACAACTTTTTCTAACCCCTAAAGGATCCGAGTTGTTGTCTCAAGCCCCAAGACCGGCGCAGGGAGCCGTTCTGGATGCGTTAAAGCGAATGACCGACGGTGAGTTGAAGCATTTACAACTGGGACTGGATGCGCTAATTAACCAAATGAGTGTGGAGGAAGAGGGCGCTGGGTTAAAGCCTATTTAGTTCCCATAGATACCATCGACAGACTTAAGCAGAGGTTTCCCGGGTGAATAAGCTCTTATCATGGTGTTTGGCGATCGGCAGTTTGTTGTTGGCTACTGTGGTTACAGCGGTGGAAATCTCTATCGGAGAAACCGCGATCCAAATTCCCAATCCTCCGGAATTTGTGGCAGTAACGCCGGAAATGTCAGCGTTAGTGGAGTTCCAAAAGAATTTTGTAGCTCCTATGAATGTGGAATACCAAGTCTTTATTTCCAAAGATGCTGCGTCCGTGGCACTGAAAAATCAAATCCCCGATCTCGATAAAAGGTTTGCCGTACAAACTCAGAAAGCTTTGGTAAAATCGTTCTTTACCAAAAAAGAATTTTCCCGGTTCAAAGAAGGGGTTAAGCAACAAAATGAAAAAATTATGGAAAACGCCAAAGCCAAAATTGATCAAATGATGGATAAGATCAGCAACGATGTTAGCAAGCAATATGACATGGATTTGGCTTTGACCGTGTCCCAAGTAGTACCCCAACCTGTGTTTATGGAAACGGATCAATTACTCGCTTATACCGCGTACGTAAAGTATGAAATGACAGACGAAAAGGGAAATCCTGAAACGTTTGTTACAACCGTAACAGCTGTTTTCGTTTATATCAAAGGTAAGGTATTATTTTTGTATACCTATGCCGGGGAAAATGATCTCGAGTGGAGTCAGGTAAATTCGACAACATGGGCCAACGCCGTGGTGCAGGCTAATCCTCCCGATGTAGGGTCCATAAGCCGGGAAACCATCAAAGAGTTATTTAGAAAGTTTGTGTGGGATTAGATCTGAACTTGGTTAATCGTGTGCGTATTTCGAAGTCAAAAATCACATCCACAAAACTCACCGGACTGATTTTTTTCCTATTGGTCGTTTTGGGGGGCGTCTATTTCTTTTTGGATAAATACAGATACGCCAAGCACGGCGAATTGCTGTATTTGACGCACTGTGCTTTCTGTCATGGTGACAAGCTCGAAGGCCAGCCAAACTGGAAAACACGAAATAAAAATGGAAGGCTGCCGGCACCGCCCCACGATGAGACCGGGCATACCTGGCACCACTCGGATCAGTTGCTGTTTGATTTGGTGAAATTCGGTATGGTACCACCCAACGCCCCGCAAGCTTATCAAAGCGATATGCCGGCGTACGAGAATATATTAACAGATGAAGAGATTCGAACCGTATTGAACTATATTAAAAGCCATTGGCCGGAAGAAATTCGCAAACGCCAGTCAGAATTGTAATGTCCCTGTTGCTGAGGTCAGCTTCTGGGGAAACCCCCATACCCCACAATCGAATCATCATTGTTGAATTCGTGCATAATTGCAGGGTCGGCAGGCTGTTGTGCCTATGCGCGAAAGATGGGGGCTGTTGGGTTGTTTCGTATTACCACCTGCCAAAGGCGAGGTTGCTGTGTTGCTATCGGCGCACCGTACTCGAAACACTTATTTACTGGCCGACCACTTAAGCGCCATATCCGGATTTTTAGTTATTCCATGTAAGCCTTCCGAATAGATCTTCTCCAACTCCGCTCGGGAGGGGTCATGTCCGTGTTTGGCTGCTTTCTCCAGCAGTGATACACCTCTATACGGGTCTTTTTCCACACCGTCGCCGTTAATATACATTAACGCCAAAGCATGTCGTGAGCTTTCGTTTCCGGAACGTGCTTCTGCATTGTAAATGGCGACAATGTTGTTACCCGCTTGTTTGTGACCTTGTTTGGCTGCTTCCAAAAACCATTTTTTTGCTTCATTTGGATTCTTTTTAATGCCCAGTCCCTGGTAAAGGATAGAGGCATACCGGTTTTGCGCAGACGCCAGCCCTAAGTTAGCGGCTTTATCAAATAAAGAAATAGATCTGTCAATGTCTTTCGTCACGCCTTTGCCGGTGAAATAGGCTTCTGCCATTTTTTCCATTTCTTCAGCCGATTGAGAGAGGTCAATAGCTTGTAAACGATTTTGATCATCAAAGCTTTTTTGTACTTTTTCCTCTTCCTTTATTGTTTCCCTATAGTCATCCTTGTCATTTTCCCTATAGCTGTCCTTTTCATCGGATTTATTGAACATGGAACGTGCTCTAAATAGTGCTTTGGTATTGTCAAAACCGGTCGAATTTTTCGTAGCTGACAAATCTTCTTTTGGTTCAGTACTGTCGAAACCTGAGGATGAAAAACTATCGTCAAGTTTGGCTTCACTGATAACCGGAGTCGATACGGTTTCCACGGGCTTCGATTCCGTGATGGCTTTGTTGGCATTAACGGGGACGTTTTTAGCATCTTTGTAGTGTTCGATGACCACATCCAACATGTAGCTGTGATGTCGCACCAGACTTTTCACCACTTTTGTGTCGCTGGTTCCCATAAGTACTAATTTCATTCCGGGACCGATGGGTATTTCACTCTGTACGGCTTCAATTTTTAAGTGGGGTCGGGAAAAAGAATATTCCAGATAAGCAACGCCATTACTTTTTTTAACGTGGCATCCTTTCATCCGAATTTGGCGGAAGTAAAGGTCTTTAAGTTCTTTTGATTTTTCAGCACAGGAATAGCTCTCGTCGGTGAGATTGGTTTGATTAGAACTTTTCACCAGTTGGATGCGCATATTATTTTTAAAATTCGAACGGTTTATTTTGTCGCTGAGTAAATACTCAACTTCTCCTGCCTGAATCTTTTCCAGCAGATCGCCAAAACCCTTGCCTTGATATAAATCATTCGAGCCCAAGTCCCGTAACAGTTCGTTCTTAGCCGCATCGGATTTCAATACCGACCAGCCGGAGGGTAAATCATATTCGAACCCGAACATACTTTTATAAGGAGCGGACCACGCAGCCTGTGACGTGAAAATGACTGCTATTGCTATTATTATTCGCTTCATACTTCCCCCGGTACGATAAGTGACTTTCCCTGCGCTGAAGGTCCCCTGCCATGTTTAGCGCATACTTTTGTTCCCTGGGTAAAAAAACTCCATCGGCACGTCGTCGATTAATACAATAATACAATGATGACACCACGTTGGCGAGTGTGTAGTGACTTAGTGGCGATGGGTATAAGTAACTGACTGAATATAATAACAAATATCAGTATACCTGCAGGGTGAAACGTGTAATCTCTGTTTCTAATTTTGGATTCGCGACACACTGGGCTGACGCCGGGCTGCCAATCCGGATTTGCATTTTATCTATACAATCAGTATTTGTTGAACCACTAATATAGAAGATACAGATTTGTCAGATGTTGGCCGCTAACCTAACAGGTATTTGTCTACTCACAGCCTTTAGTCTGATATATTCATCCGACTAAGCTATTCTAACTAACTGCGCATTACATGCCGATACCGATTGATTTACATCTGTGTTGTCCAAATTCGCAAAGGAGTAAAACATGAAAGGTATCAGCGATCTCAGAATTACGGGCATTGATGAAAAACGGCCACCGGTTATCAGAAAAGAACCGTATATAGATATTTTCTTTAAATTGTCACACCAGGGGCCGGTGGATTGGTGTAAAGACCTGAATGCCCTGTTATCAAAACAAGCCAACGCGCCCAGAATCAACCAAAAAGAAGGTCTTTTTATTGAAGCCTGGGTAAGGACGCCGAGCGAAATAGCTGCTTTATTGAACCAACTAAAAGCCAAGGTAGCGGAGTGCAACCGGAACTATATTGAGCGTATAGCGCTTTCCCAGCGTGATGCCAGTGCCGAAAATGCACTGCTGGCTCAACAAGGGGGAGGCGAGCAGGAGCTTCTCAATAAAATTGTTGCAGCTCTGGATTTTAGTGATGTTGCAAGCGCGAGATAGATTGTTTTGGGGGCTTTGAGTACGCCTTAAATAAAAAAAGGAGATCCCAACAGCGGATCTCCTTTTTTTATTTATGGCGCGCCCGGAGAGATTCGAACTCCCGACCCCCTAGTTCGTAGCCAGGTACTCTATCCAACTGAGCTACGGGCGCATTGATCGTAAAACTGTGTCTGCCTTTCCTAAATGGATTAGCCATCCCTGGCGCAACTTTCGGTCATTAAAGTTACACCAGGTCGGGCGTCCTGCCCTCCCGTTCGCCTCGTGCGAAGCATGCTTCGCACAAAACACTCGGCTCACCCAGCCACTTCGTCCCTGACGCGGCGCTCGGCGGGAAAAAGATTCACTGGATCTTTTTCTGTATCCGCCTCGCCCAACTGAGCTACGGGCGCATTGATCGTAAAACTGTGTCTGCTACCCGCTAACTTGGGTGCAGCGCGAAAAGGTTGGGCATTTTGACAAAAACTGGTTGATTTTTCAAGGCCAAAGCATAAAAATTCCGGATGCGGATTGAGTGGGACCAGGGTTGGTTTTTCTTGCCTGCTTCAAGGGATTTGAGCTCGTCCGTATTTGTAGTTTTCACTGTGGTTCTTCCGTTGTAATCATAACTGACTAATAATTAAGCAGTTGTATCCAGTATGGGGGCCTCGCTCGGTCATCCGTGGCCTTAGAGGCATAATGCCATCCATGGCAAAAGCAATTCAAAACTTTGTTTTGAGTCCAGGGGCTGTTGTTTGTCTAAATTTTAGACTAACTCTCATTAGTTGACCTAATGGCTATATATCTGTATTTTATCGATCTATGTTTGGTGAGTGGTTTTCAAGCGAGTGGCTTTCAAGCGAGTGGCTTATATTGCAGGCAAAAAGTATGAGCAAAAAGATATGGGCAGACATCGATGGATAAGCTAATTTTATTTAAGGACGAAAAAAATGAAATTGATGAAACTTTTTTTAATTGCCCCTGTTTGTTTTTCCAGCGTTGCTTTGGCCGGTTCCGGTCATGATCATTGGGGCTATGGTGGTTCCGGTGGCCCGGATAATTGGGGTTCGATGAAAGCGGAGTATGCTGAGTGCAGTTCCGGTAAACGTCAGTCTCCTATTGATATCAATCATGCCTTGTCGGCTAAGTTGTCCAGTATTAAGTTTAATTACCAGCCATCCCTGGTTGAGGTGCTTAACAATGGTCATACTATTCAGGTGAACAACAACGCTGCCAGCTCCATTAAAGTGGGTACGGAGCAATACGATTTGCTGCAGTTTCATTTTCACAGCCCCAGTGAAAATACGGTGGGGAACAAACCCTATGACATGGAGATGCATTTAGTTCACAAGAATAAGGCGGGTGAGCTGGCCGTGGTGGGTGTGTTTTTAAAAGCCGGTAGCAACAACAAACAATTGGACAAATTCTGGGGTGATATGCCACAGCACCAAGATAGGAAAATGCTGAAAGCCAGCCTAAACCCTAAGCACTTATTACCGGCTAACAAATCTTTCTATCATTTCAAAGGTTCCTTAACCACGCCACCGTGTAGTGAAGGGGTTAACTGGTTTGTGATGAAAAACCCCGTGCAGGTGTCCAAGCAGCAGATCAAGCAGTTTTTGTCCATTGTGGGCGAGAATGCCCGACCGGTACAGGCTGCCAATGGGCGTTTTGTATTGTCCAAGAACTGAGCTAAACCGTTTTAATCCGGAGCCGTTTGATGTCGGGCAAAGTAGAATCAGTTTTAAGTCGATTCCCATTGTCGATATATAAAAGCAGTAGATAAATGGTAATACCCTAACTTGAGTTACTGCAGTTGTTGTAACACACCCGCTGTTTTAAAGCAGCGGGTTTTTTGTGTCTAGAGTGTATTGAAGTTGCAATGTCGTGGTAAGGTATTTTCGGTTACACTTCAAAACTCACAACTGCAGGGATTCAGTGATCATGATTCGGCATTACAGATTCGTTGTCCTCGTTTTATGTCTTAATCTTATTTCTATTTCTTTTGTCTCGGCCGGCGCGCCTGCATCTGGATCTTTAAAAGCGACACAAGCGTGTGACGCTTATGTGTCAAAGAACAAACGTACCAACCCTGATCATAAAAAGTTACAGCTGAATAAATCCTATGCGGTTGTTGAAGTGAATCGGTCCAACAATCCGTCTTGGTATCGGATTCAGTACGACGGAGCCAGTCCGCCGCAACGTTGGGTGGCCAAACATTGCGGAACAGCGAGTGTGCAGATTGGTGGCGGTGGTGCAAATGGCGGTAATAATGGTGGGGAAACTCCAGAGACTTGCCATACACCGGGCCTGGAGGACAGTTATGTTCTCGCCTTAAGCTGGCAACCGGCGTTTTGCGAAAGCCATCGAAGTAAACCGGAATGTCGAATAGACGATAAGAAATCCTACCAAGCTGTAAATTTCACATTGCACGGGTTGTGGCCAAACAAAAAGTCGTGCGGTACCAAGTACGGTTTTTGCGGTGAGGTACGCGGTAAACCGGGTGATTTTTGCGACTATCCTGTCCTGTCATTGTTTACAGAAACTCGTAAGGAGCTGGAACAAGTGATGCCCAGTGCGGCAGCCGGGTCTTGTTTGCAACGCCATGAGTGGTACAAACACGGTACCTGTCAGGTGGGCTGGTCTATGGGTGAGTATTTCGACGTGGCGGTGGAATTGACGCAGGAATTCAATAGCAGCGGCATCGCTTATTTTATCGCCAGTCGTATCGGTAAAACGGTAAGCGAAACCGAGTTCAAAGAAAAAGTTGATTGTGCTCATGGTGCCGGTGCACACCAGCGATTAGAATTAAAATGCCAAAACGGTAATTTGGTGGATGTGTATGTGCAATTACCGTCCAAAATACGCAAAGAGGATAGCTTGGGAGATTTATTAAAACAAAGCCAAGGTCAATTTAAATCCAATTGCGGGGGACAGTTTAAAGTGGACCCCATTGGGTTTTAGTTTGAGTCTAACGAGTTAAAGTGAAAACAACGATCTTTTTCATCAAGGCGTTGTCATACACGTTTAGAATCTTGATAGATGAAGAAGCGTTCTGAATAAAAGGACGCCAATGTGTAAGTTGTAAGGAGGGGGACTATGTACACCATGTTACGCGCTAATGGATGGCGACCCACCATTAGTTTAGAACTACCCACAGGCGTTGCGGCGTTTATCATTGCCGAAGTGTTTTACAAGTTTCATTCGTTTACTTTGGAGTGCCTTGGGTTTCTGGCGACCTGGCTGGTATTCAGTTGGTTGGCCAGTATGCTGAGGCCTGGTCGTAGACCAAGCGGGATCGGTGCGGCGCAAGGAAAACGGGGAGGTGAATCATGAGCAGTAAAAAGAAACCCGTTGCTAACACGTCACAAAAAAAGAATTCACAAAAAAAGAAAACGGTAAAAAAGAAAGTGGCGCAAAAAAAAGTCGCCAAGAAAAAAGCGGTAAAGAAAGTTGCGGCCAAGAAAAATATAAGCAAGACGGGCAAAGCCCGCTCGGCTCTGAAGAAAGCCACAACTAAAAGCAGCAGTAAAAAGTCCGTCAAAAAGACAGCACAGAAATCCACTAAGGCTAAGGTGGCGACCGTCAAGGTCAGCAAGGTTATTAGCCAACCCGGTCCACGGAAGAAACAACTCAAGCTGAAAAAACCCGGTCGTATTAACGCACATAAACACCGCGCGGCTTGGTTTCAAGATCGAGCCACCTGGCCTTTTCGTGAACCGCCTAATCTCAAATTGGATCAAGAACGTCGTCGTGCCCGCAGCATGCCGGAGCTGTCAGGAGAAGCGCAGTGGCAAAATGTAGGGCCGGCCAATATTGGCGGACGAGTGACCAGTATTACCGTGCATCCGCACAATCCGGACGATATTATCATCGGTGCAGCCGGGGGTGGTTTGTGGAGCAGCAAGGATGCAGGTCGTAGTTGGCGTTATCTGTTGCATCAGGAAGATTTAAACATCGGTTCACTGGCAAGGGACCCGTCACGTCCGGAGATTATCTATTGCGGCACCGGTGAGGCCAATATGTCCGCTGATTCTTATCCCGGTGTGGGAATCTATCGTTCCGATGATAATGGCGACACCTGGCAACATTGGGCTACGTCACGTGAGACCGGCATACCTACCCGTATCGGCACCATTGCCGTGGACCCGTTTGACTCCAATCATGTCATCTTGGGCGGAGTGGGTTATCGCGATGACGTGAGTTCCGGCCTGTATGTATCCAAGGACGCCGGTCTTACCTGGGTCAAGCACGATTTCATTTCCGCTAACAATTATTGGTGTCATCATGTGGTGTTTCACCCAACACGACAAGGCGTGGTATTTGCCACGGTGGACGAACGCGGTTGGCGTAACGGTATTTGGCGCTCGCTGGACGGTGGAGTCAACTGGCAGCAATTGACCAAGGGCTTACCGGATTCTTCATTTGAACAATTCAGTCGGACCACGCTTGCAATTGCCCCATCACAACCGGATACCATTTATGCCATCGCTGCCAAAAGCTTTGATGCGGTACTGGGTGTATTTCGCAGTGATGACATGGGGGATAACTGGCGCAATGTGGCCGGGAATCATTTCAAAGATGAGAGGCAAATGTCCTATAACAGTGCCATCGCCGTGGACCCCTTTAATCCGGAGTTTGTGATTTGCGGGGGCGTGGATTTGCACGTGACCGTGAATGGTGGCAAGAGCTGGACTCAAGTGAGTAAGTGGTGGGCCAATCGCGGCGCCCCCGATTATGTTCATGCCGATCAGCATGCCCTGGCCATGCACCCCAATGCGCCGGGGCGTATTTACGCTTGCAACGACGGTGGTCTGGATGTGAGTGAAGACTATGGTGCCCACTGGGCAAACCGTAGCAATGGCTTGGCTATCACTATGTACTATGATTTAGATGTGGCCCCGAGTAATAGTGATTACTTTGGTGGTGGCGCTCAGGATAATGGAACGTTGATAACGGTGACGGGTGGGCGCAGTGATCATTTCGAACTGTTGGGCGGTGATGGCGGTTGGATGATCTTTCATCCGCACAATGAAAATCACGTCTATGCGTCTTATCAATTCTTTCATATATATCGTTTCATAGGCGATGCTTACGCTGATGTGTCGCCACCGGCCTCGGAAGAAGAGCAAAGCTCAGTATGGATGGCATTCACCGCAATGAATCCGGATAATCCGAAAGAGTTGTTTACCGCATCACAACGAGTCTGGCGCACACGCAATCAGGGTAATAGCTGGAAAGCGGTATCACCCATGCTGGATTACAGCGCGGTTACTGCCATCGAAGTTGCTGTAGCGGATACGCGGTGCATCTACGTGGGTACCACCAACGGTGGTTTTTTCCGCAGCCTGGATGGCGGCGATACCTGGAGTGCCAATCTTGCCAGTGCCGCATTGCCAGGGAAAACCATCACCCGCATTGAATCCAACCCTGACAACGCCGATTTGCTCTATGCTACAGTGGGTGGGTTTGGCAATGCTCACGTGTTTCGGTCAGAAAATGCCGGGCTTACCTGGGAAGTCATAGATAACGGACTGCCCGATGTGCCCCACAACGCCATTGTGGTACAACCGGATCGGCCGGACCGTGTTTTTGTCGCCAACGACGTGGGTGTGTTTGTCTCGGAAAACCGCGGCGCCTATTGGCAGCGCCTTAGTCGCAACCTGCCCAATGTGCCGGTGGTGGATTTGGTATATCAAAAGGATCACACCCTCACTGCTGCCACATACGGGCGCAGCATCTGGCGACTGGACATGAGTTGAGGTGGCGGCACCCCTCGGAAGGGGTACAGCCGGTGGCATCAGCCTCCGGTATCGGTCAAGGAAAAGGGCCCAGTTCTGAAAGGACGATATAAATAATCCGGCGATTAACGCAGGCCATAAAGGAGAGCCGCCATGCCCGTGAACCCCAGGATAGATCCGTATGTACTGCAAGGCCGGCTCGTTACTATGAGCCCGCAAGGCATCGTGGAAGATGGTGCCGTGTATATCAATCAGGGAATTATCGAAGCTGTTAAGCCCATCTCCGCCAGGGCACCCGCCGGGTATAAAAATGCCGACCGAATCAAAACCGGTGACACGCTATACCCTGGTCTCATCGAGTTGCATAACCACCTTGCTTACAATGCCATGCCCCTGTGGGACGTACCGCAAAAATATACCAACAACAGTCAATGGCGGGGTTCCGAAGATTACCGCCGTCAAATCACCAAGCCTACACAGGTGCTGGGAGCCACACAAGGTGTGGTGGAAGCGTTGGTGCGATATGTAGAAATGCGTGCCTTGTTGGGCGGGGTGACTACGACCCAAGGTATCTCCTTGTCATCAGAGCCCGGTATCAAGCGTTACTACAAAGGTTTGGTACGTAATGTAGAACAACCGCTGGATAGCACTTGGCCTGCTGCAGGCACCAATATAGGCAATCCGGTGAGCGGTCAGGCGGAGCAATATCTGCAAAAGTTGTATAAGAAAAAGTGCTATTTACAGCACTTGAGTGAAGGTGTGGATGACACTGCGCGCAATTGGTTTCTGCGGTTACAAAAAGATAATGGCCAATGGGCCATTAACGAAGCCTTCTGTGGTATTCACAGCACAGCGTTACACGCAGCGGATTATCAGGTCATTGCCGATCATGGCGGCTCTATGGTGTGGTCCCCTCTGTCCAATTACCTACTCTACGGAGCCACGGCGTCATTGGGCGCAGTGAAGCAAGCGGGTTTGAAGGTGGCCCTGGGCTCGGATTGGGCACCCAGTGGTTCAAAAAATCTTTTGGGTGAGCTGAAAGTTGCCTGGCTTGCCAGTGAACAGCAGGGCTCCGTGTTTAGTCCGCAGGAACTGGTGGCTATGGTAACCAGTAATCCGGCGCACATTGTTCAGTGGCATCAACACCTGGGTTCCATTGAGCCGGGGTTACGCGCTGATATCATTGCTGTCAATGGGCAATGCGGAGGTTCGGGTAGTGACGAAGACTATCTGCGTTTAATCAAGGCGAGGGAAACCTCCATTACACTGGTTGTGATTGATGGCGTACCGCGATTGGGGCAACCGCGGTTAATGGATGTATTCGGTCCGGGTTCGGATAGTATCACCATTGGTCGTTCCAAGCGCATGCTTAATCTGAAGCAAGACGATGCCGACCCTCTGGTGGGTGCCTTAAGTCTGAGCCAGGCGACCCAGCGCCTGCAGCAAGCCATGGCCAATCTACCCCGGTTGGCTCAGGACTTAAATGCCGCGCAGGCAGCTAACCTATTCAGCGGTAGTGTGGATCACACCGGTGCCAAATGGCGCATTGATATGGACTTTCAGGAAGACGATGCTGAGTTAGAGGTCCGGTTGCACCTGGCGACACAGCCCTTATCCTATTATGTTACCGATCCCATGCAGCTGGAGCCCATCACCGTGGTTGATGATGAAGCGCACTTGCGTAAGCTCATGGGGGCGCGCAATTTGCCGGACTTTATTAAAACCGGCCTGCCGCCCTTGTACGGTAAGCGTTTGTCGCCGACGGCTGAGGTAATGGAGAAAAGTACCCAACCATTGGCGCCCCAGGTGCTGCAGTCCACACGGGAACTGGCCCCGTTTCTGCGTCTTTCCGGTGAGCTGACGCTGGCAGATCGTAAGCGTATTGTGCAACAGGCCATGATTGTTATCGGTGAAAACTATGTGCATTTACCCTTGAAGCGTGCCATGCATGCCGTGGATCCGTTGCAACGCTTGCGCTTGTTAAAGTACCAGCTCGATGAAACCTACGAAGCTGAAATGCCACCCGAGTTAGATTTCCATCATGAGTTGAGTCATATCTTTAACTCCCTGCGTGACTTGCATACCGGCTATCGCTTACCCCGGCCTTTTGCCGGTCATACCGCCTGGTTACCGTTTTTGGTCGAGGAAATATGGGAAAACGGCCAGGACAAATACATCGTCAGCTTTATAGTCACTGATTTGGTTCCTGAAGGTTTTCAAAAGGGTGTGAGCATCACCCATTGGAATGGCGTACCTATTAAGGCTGCCATTCAGGATAACGCCAATCGTCACGCCGGCAGCAATAAAGCCGCGCGATGGGCTAGGGGTATTAACAGCTTAACCCTGCGTCCGCTGGCGAGTGGCTTACCGCCGTTGGAGGAGTGGGTCAATATCACTTATAGAGACTTAAAGGGCCAGGCTCAGGAATGGAAGCAGGATTGGTTGATGTTCCAAGCGGGTGCAGCGGCAGGTGCTACTCCCTTTGGTGTGTTACGTAAGGAGGCGGCTGCTCTGGGTAATGACGATCAGACCGATGCGGTACAACAAGCCAAAAAAGTGTTGTTTGTGCCCCACGTTAGTCAAGTGGAAGCCGATGGTCTCAGTGACCCGACTCAGGTGGAAAAGCTCGTGCGCAGCGACGCTGAGATTTCCAGTTTGCTACCCGCCATTTTTCGTGCGCGTAAGATCAAGCATTCAGGAATGGAATACGCCTACATTCGTATTTTCACTTTTAACACTAAAAGTGCCGATGAGTTCGTACAGGAGTTTGTGCGCTTATCAGGTTTACTGCCGGACAGTGGTTTGGTCATTGATGTGCGCGGTAATGGCGGTGGGTTGATTTATGCGGCAGAGCAATTGTTGCAGGTACTGACACCAAGAACCATCGAACCGGAACGCGCTCAGTTTATCAACAGTCCTCTGAACCTGGCGCTGTGTCGCAACCACGCCAAGTCGGAAATCTTTCCGGGGCTGGAGTTGCAACCCTGGGTGCGTTCCATGAAACAATCGGTGCAAACCGGTGCGACATTTTCGCTAGGTTATCCCATTACTCCGGAGCACAAATGCAATGAAATCGGGCAGCAATACTTTGGGCCGGTTGTGCTCATTGTTGATCCGTTGTGCTACAGCGCCACGGATATTTTTGCGGCCGGTTTTAAAGATCATAAAATCGGGCCGGTACTGGGTACTGGTACCAATACCGGTGCAGGTGGAGCCAATGTGTGGACTCACCAATTACTGTCCCGCTTGATGCAACCGCACCAAAGTCCGGACGTGACCAGCCCTTATCAAGCTCTCCCCAAAGGTAGCGATATTCGCGTTGCCATTCGCCGCACCATGCGCGTGGGTGATCAAGAGGGTGACATTATCGAAGATCTGGGGATCGAGCCCGATGCGGTGCATCGTATGACACGTCGAGATGTGTTGCAGAGTAATGAAGACTTAATCGCTGCCGCCATTGATTTAATTGCTGAATCCAAGCAGTACAGTTTGGATGTGCAATTGCAGGCCCGCGACGACCGTTTGCCGGTATTGCAAATTGTCAGTAGTAATATTGATCGAATTGATGCAACCATAGGTGATGTGCAGCTACACTCAGTGTATCCTCAGAACGGTCAAAGTAATATTGATTTGCAAGACGAGGTAGTGTTACGCAATGCGGATCAGGTTAATATGGAGTTGCGCGGCTATAGTGCCAACCATCTGGTCGTGAAACATAAAGCAAAGTTTCACATTAATACCCACTAGATGCCAACGGCTTGAATCTATACCGCATGATTGTTTCTGGGGTGGCTAAGGGAGATGATTAAATGGTAAATGAATTGCAAAAGAAAACACTACAAGCCATTGTCAATGTATTTGAAACAGGAAAAATTCAAGGGGAATACGGTCAGGTGACATTAATGTCCGGCGATACCGGTCATTTAACTTATGGGCGTTCGCAAACCACCCTGGCCAGTGGTAATCTGTATTTACTCATCAAGGACTACTGTGTTACAGAACATGCTTACCTGGCGGCAGAACTCACTCCGTATCTCAATCGTCTGGAAAATCGTGATCTCACCTTGGACAGTGATTTCAGTTTTCGCGATTTGCTGCATCGAGCCGGAGAAGATCCGGTCATGCATCAGGTGCAAGATGCGTTTTTTGATCGCGTTTATTGGACACCCAGTTTGGTCTCTGCAGGTTACATCCATGCTGAAGTGCCGCTGGGTGTCGGCATAATCTATGACAGTACCATTCACGGCAGTTGGCGCCGCATGAGAGACCGCACCGTACAAAATTTCGGTACTGTACAAGACTTGGGAGAACAAACCTGGTTTACCCATTATGTCCAAACCCGGCGTGACTGGCTCGCCAATCACTCCAACCGACTTTTGAGAAGAACCGTATACCGTATGGACAGCTTCCAGAAAATTATCGACGCTGACAACTGGCAAGTTCAATTACCTATCCAGGTGCATGGTATTACCATAGATGAAGTCAGCTTGACTCACACGCCTACCGTCAGAGCCTCCGCCGAAGATGAATCCGAACGTCCTCTTAAACTGCAACGTCCCTTCCTGCGCGGTAAAGACGTGCGCCAATTGCAGCAAGCGCTGAAAAATTTCGATATTACCGTAGATATTGATGGTATCTTCGGTCCCGGTACGGAAAAAGCCGTTATCGCTTTCCAAAGTAAACAAGGTCTGACCATCGACGGTATTGTTGGCCCGGCAACTCGGGCGGCGTTGGATTTGTGACCAAATCATGCCAAATGGCAAAGTGTGCTTTTTAGCCCGACTTTCGCAAATGGTTTGATAACAGTTTTGTGATGTCGGCCAATATAAGGTGAAGTAAACTTAAAATTTCTTACAGATTATGATGTTTGCGCACAGACTGCCATTATTTGAGGGGCAGGAGTTAAAGGTTTGCGAGCTTATGTAGAGAATGAAAAACCGCTAAACTCAATCATGCTTTGGTGTGTCACAGAGTAGGAGTCATCCAGGCTTTCATATATTCGGATTACCGCATAGTATTGTGCGGCAATTTTGTCTTTGTACCCAAGGAATAGGAGTCAATCTAATTGCCCCATTTTGTTTTTAATATTGAAAAAACCTCAAAACGTAAATGCCAATGTTCAACCCTTCCAAAGACTTGGCTTGGACATTGGGAAAGGGGAACCGGAGAGTCGTTGCCGGAAAAATGTGTGGCGAAATGGTGTGGAAATGTGGTGGAAGTCGGAGCGCATGTTCGTGATGCGGATGATTTGCGGCTGGTGTGGATCGTGCCGTTTTGCCAGTATCACAATAAACGTCCTACCAGTGAGCCCATTGCACTAAAGGATGGGATTACCATGTGTGGCGGATCTATGTCTGTAGATTGCACATAGGCAGTAAATAGGTAAAATGAAGGTGATAATTCCGGTACGATAGCCCTGCCGTGAACTATCCACTTTTAGCGGATGGTGGCGAGCAGTCCTCACCGGCGTGTGCAAGCTATGTTTTAATGGCCTTTTTGTGAACAAAATCCAGAAACGTCTTGGCGACAACAGAAAGATTTTTTCCTGCTGGGTAGCCAATATACCACGGCCAGGAAATCGGAAAACCATCCACATCCAATTCCACTACAGGGCCGTTTCTTAATTCCATAGAAAGGGTGTGACGTGAAACCACTGACACTCCTAAACCGCTGGCTACAGCGTGCTTAATTGCTTCATTGCTTCCCAGTTCCATTTTTATATTTAAACTTAGATTGCATCGCCGGAAATAGTTTTCCACGGCACTTCGTGTGCCCGATCCGAGTTCCCGTATAATAAAAGGCTGAGTGGCAATATGCTTCGCTGTTAAAGGCCCCTGTACTCGGGTCAAGTGGTAGTCTTTAGCGGCAATTACTACCAAGGGATTTTCCACCAAATAGGTAAAGCAGTGATTTTTGTCTTCCGGCGGTTGCCCTATGATGTAAAGGTCATCTTCATTCTGATGTAAGCGTTCAAGTATCCGTTCTCGGTTGGTTACTTTCAGTGACACTTCAATTCCGGGGTACTGTTGACAAAACAACCCTAACTTGTATGGTGCATAGTATTTGGCTGTTGTTACCACTGCCAGTCTTAGGTGCCCGGCTTTCATACCCTGCAGATCCGATGCTTGCATTTCGAAATAGGATAAATGTTCTAGGATACCCCTTGTGCTCTTAAACAGCTCTTTTCCGGTCTCGGTAAGAAAAACCTTTTTACCTATGTGATCAAATAAGGTTGTACCCACATTTTCCTGCAGTTTTTTTATCTGCATGGACACGGTGGGTTGGGTAAGAAACAATTCTTCAGCGGCGCGGGTAAAGCTCTCGTTTCGAGCAATGGATTCAAATACTTGTAGCTGCCGAAAACTAATGCGGCGCGCTAATGCTGAAGGTAAAGGTCTATCCATAGATTATTGTCGATGGTTTTCATCAAATATTTCGACTGTTATTTATAACATATGCAGTGCATTGTGCAATTCGTACGGCTAATACAAGAAGCAAATACACAAATATTTAACAATCATTTCAATTGGAGGAGGATTCCATGGGTGCATCGGAAACCATTACAGAAGGAAAGGACAGGTACAAGTCAGGGGTCATTCCATACAAAAAAATGGGATATTGGGAACCGGATTACATTCCCAAAGACACGGATGTCATTGCGATGTTTCGTATCACACCTCAGCCTGGTGTTGACCACGAAGAAGCGGCGGCGGCTGTAGCTGGAGAATCCTCTACTGCCACCTGGACTGTAGTATGGACAGACCGGTTAACGGCCTGTGAATTGTATCGTGCCAAAGCGTATCGCAGTGAACCTGTACCAAATACCGGAGCAGGTACAAATGTTGAGCAGCAATACTTTGCATATATTGCTTATGATCTTGATTTGTTCGAACCGGGCTCCATTGCCAATCTCACCGCATCCATTATTGGTAACGTATTCGGCTTTAAAGCAGTCAAGGCACTGCGTCTTGAAGACATGCGCTTACCCGTAGCCTATTTAACCACCTTCCAAGGACCGGCCACAGGAATTGTGGTTGAACGAGAGCGATTAGACAAATTCGGAAGACCTCTGCTCGGCGCAACCACTAAACCCAAGCTGGGTTTGTCCGGACGTAACTATGGGCGTGTGGTCTATGAGGCTCTGAAAGGCGGTTTGGACTTTGTAAAAGATGACGAAAATATCAACTCTCAACCCTTTATGCACTGGCGAGATAGATTTCTTTACTGTATGGAAGCGGTAAATAAGGCCAGCGCTGCAACCGGTGAAGTTAAAGGACATTACCTCAATGTTACAGCCGGTACTATGGACGAAATGATTGAGCGAGCCGAATTTGCCAAGTCACTGGGTTCCGTCATAATAATGATCGACTTGGTTATCGGGTACACCGCCATTCAAACCATGGCCAAATGGGCGCGCAAAAACGACATGATTCTGCACTTACATCGTGCAGGAAACTCCACCTATTCAAGGCAAAAAAATCACGGTATGAATTTCAGGGTTATATGCAAGTGGATGCGTATGGCCGGCGTGGACCACATTCATGCGGGTACAGTGGTTGGTAAGCTGGAAGGTGATCCATTGATGATCAAGGGATTCTACGACACTCTACGGGAGACTCGCACTCCGGCTTCCCTGGAAAATGGTTTGTTCTTCGATCAAGAGTGGGCATCGTTGAACAAAGTTATGCCGGTTGCTTCCGGTGGGATACATGCCGGTCAAATGCACCAACTGATTCACTATCTTGGTGAAGACGTTGTGTTGCAATTTGGTGGGGGAACCATTGGTCACCCAATGGGAATACAGGCAGGCGCGGTAGCCAACCGGGTGGCGCTGGAGGCCATGATTTTGGCAAGAAATGAAGGTCGGGATTATATCAACGAAGGACCGGAAATTCTGCAGGCAGCAGCTAAATGGTGTACGCCTCTCAAAGCAGCGCTCGATACTTGGAAAGACATTTCATTCAATTATGAGTCGACAGATACGGCAGATTTTGTTCCGACAGAAACCGTTAGCGCTTAACGCTATTTAACCGTAAAAGGAGAATACATTATGATGAGCAATCACGGTAATCGTCTTACCCAAGGGCAGTTTTCATTCTTACCGGACTTGACTGACGAACAGATAACTAAACAGATTAAATATGCGTTACAAAATAACTGGGCCGTTAGTATCGAATATACCGATGACCCGCATCCACGTAATACCTATTGGGAGATGTTTGGAATGCCCATGTTTGATTTGAAGGACCCTGCGGGAATTATGCTGGAAGTAAACAATTGTCGTAAAACTTTTCCAAGGCACTATATTCGGGTGACGGCATTTGACAGTTCCCGAGGTGTCGAATCACCGGCAATGTCTTACATTGTCAATCGGCCAACGGAAGAGCCTGGATTTAGATTGAAGCGACAGGAGCGCGATGGCCGCAGCGTGGGATATACCATTGAGTCGTACGCTGTTGATAAACCTGAAGGAGAGCGATATCTATAGCGCGTCTATAGATAGAGCTATGTAGCCGGACGGTGCACATCTGCTCAGGTGTGTACCGTCCTGATTGGAAACCGATGATAAATGACATTAATAGACGTAACTGCCCATGACTGAACAAATTGCTGACACTGATAAAACACAAGATTCCATCGATCTGAAAGCCGAATTCAATAACACGCATATTGAAGAGGTATTGGGTAAACTTGATCGGGAGCTTGTGGGATTGACTCCGGTTAAAACACGCATAAAAGAAACAGCGGCTCTCTTGCTGGTAGATAAAGTGAGAAGACAATTAGAGCTAAGCTCCGAGAGTCCTACTCTTCATATGTGTTTTACCGGTAACCCAGGTACAGGAAAAACCACCGTTGCTTTACGTATGGCGGAAATTCTGCACAGGTTGGGCTACATAAGGGAAGGCCACTTGGTTACCGTAACCCGCGATGACTTGGTGGGGCAATACATTGGGCACACAGCACCTAAAACTAAAGAAGTTATCAAAAAAGCGATGGGCGGAGTCTTGTTTATTGACGAGGCTTATTATCTGTATCGTCCAGAAAATGAACGTGACTACGGGCAGGAGTCTATAGAAATCCTGCTGCAGGTTATGGAAAACAATCGGGACGATTTGGTTGTAATTCTGGCCGGCTATAAGAACCGAATGGACAAGTTTTTCGAAAGCAACCCTGGAATGCGCTCGCGCATTGCTCATCATCTGGATTTTCCCGACTATAGTGACGGGGAATTGCTCGCGATTGCCAAGTTAATGTTAAAAGAACAGAACTATGGGTTCAGCCCCGACGGAGAAAAAGTATTCCATGATTACATAAAGCTGCGAATGAAACTGGATCATTTTGCCAACGCCAGATCAATCCGCAACGCATTGGATCGGGCCAGGCTGCGTCAGGCGAACCGACTGTTTAACAGCCCTACGGGTACTGTAACCCGTAGTGAGTTGGTTACTTTAGAGGCATCTGATTTTCTTGCCAGTCGGGTGTTTTCTGAAAACGCGGGAAAATAAGGTTGAGCTAAGGATTTCTTCGGTTTTGGAATGGTATTGAGGAAAATTACGGGAGATGTAAATGGGGTGCGACAATGAAGATAACTTTCCTCCACCGCTTCGTGTTTTGGAGCTAAATATTCAAGCATCTGTATACAATACCATTCGGCGTGGATTGCTTCGTCTAAATAATCCGCTGGTGTACTACCCTGCCAGGTTCAAGAGAGTTAAATGCATATTTTCAAACGCAACGTGGATTTGCCTGGACGAATCTCACAACGATCTCCCAATTGTGGCGTGGCGTGATTTTCAAACAAAAAATCGTGCCATACACCACCCGGTTCCCTGTAGAGCGCATGTCTATAATATAATGGCGGGACCCATTATGGGGACAGTGCTATACAACGTGGAAGAACACATCAATAAAACAATACACAAAGCTGATGCGCTGACTTTGTCGTAGTCGCTTTAGGGTCAGTGTCCATTTGAAAAAAGAACGAGTATACGGTGTGTGATGGTTTGAGCAGTTAGAGTCGGTCTCACCCGGTCGTTCTATCGTAAAAAATCGTGTTTTCTTAATTGCTTCCCTTTGCAAGTGCTTGAACAGACCGGAATCGTTAGTAATGCAGCTTAGAATTGTAGCTAACTTCTCCTAAAGCTAATTGCCAAATGGGTCCGTGTCAAGTTCCATTTCCCGATTGCAGCCAGTCCGTAATTGAAATACCATGATGTATCAATAACTGTAATGTGGGATTTACAATGAATTCAATTGATTCTCGATTGTCCATTGCGTCATCCTCTATCCGGCAATCCATTAAGGAAGCAACCCAGGGATTAGTGGAAAGGGAAACGCTGGCTGATCTTATCATTTTGTCTGCAGTCGCTTCCGAACATTTGTTGGTCATCGGTCCTCCCGGTACTGCAAAAAGCGCGGTGGTTCGGCGGGTAGCACAGTCATTGGGTGGACGTTATTTTGAGTACTTGTTAGGTCGTTTTACCGAACCCAGTGAAATTTTCGGACCCGTGGATTTGCGCAAACTTCGCACAGGTACGATCGAAACTGAAACCACCGGTATGCTACCGGAAGCGGATATTGCATTTTTGGATGAAGTTTTTCTGGGGTCCACTGCTGTTTTGAATACTCTACTCGGAGTTCTGAACGAGCGTACATTTCGCCGTGGGCATACAAAAATTCGCTGCCCACTGAGAGTATGCGTAGGTGCTGCAAATCACTTACCGGAGGAGGAATCCTTGTCAGCCTTTGCTGACCGGTTTTTGGTTCACTGTTTTGTAGAATCAGTGCCCGATTTCCTGTTGGAATCACTGCTATCCGGTGGCTGGTCAAACAGCACGGCAGAACCGACGGCCTGTGACGCCCTTATGCATTTAGATACCTTATCTGCTTCTGTAAGAAACGCGAACATGAATCAAGTGAGGAGTGCTCTCAGTCACTGTATCCGATTGTTGCGAAAGGCTGGTATCCAATTGTCGGACCGTCGTATTGTGAAGTCCCAGATGCTCATTGCCGCGGCAGCAGTATTGGCGGGTAGGCAACATCCCGAAGAAAGTGATTTGTGGCCTTTGGTCTACGTTATTCCATCTGAAGAAGGCCAGATTTCAGCGCGAGAAGTTTTGGCTGAGGCATTAAAAACCACATCAAACCAGACGCTAAATGCGGTAGCGGAAGATGCATCTAACAGTCCCGCCACACGGGCAGCCCGAATAGAGGAACAAGCTAAAGCGTTGTTTGCCAAAGATTCAGAATCCGGAGCGGAATCGGCTGAACGAGAACGCTGGATTTTGCAGTTAGAGTCAATAGGAAGAGAAATAGATGCCGGGTTTCCCGCCGATACTTTGCCGGATTCTCTGGCGGCAATTAAGCAGGAAATTACCAGGATAGTTTCGGAAGAAAACCCCTAATGCAACTTGTTAAGGAACCCGGTAATCTGAAGACTGGTATACGTATCGAGTGGGTAGCGGCAGAGCAACCACTGGAGCCGACTGTAGCGGTTGCAAATGGTCCTGTGGTTGTGGCGCTGGTGCGCCGTCTCTTGTCCTTGGAGGAAGCTCAATTACAAAACTACAGTGGTGTAAGCTCAGATGGAATAATGCTTATTTCCGGGGAACATCTACCTTGGGTTGAGGGTATCCGCTATCTTGGTCGCAGCGCGATGGCGCCTAACCTGTTACTTCCGACCAGTTTACAGTGCAGCGTACCTTTGGAATTGCTGGATAAGTCACTTTGCAATTTGAAGGTTGCACCCCCCATAGCTGTATTGCCAGAAATAGACGCAGTGGTTTCTTTTAGTGCAGCATTACCCATTAGCCGAGATTTGCTTGAAATTTATTCAGGATCTGTATGATGCAGCTACCCCGAGCATTGCGACCATGGGCGCAGGAACTGTCTTTGTTCCCCGAGGATGTTGCATTAAGTCTGGGCGGCTTGGTTCACAAACTGTCATTATTATTCGGCCGCCTGGACAGCATGGTATTACAAGGTTTGGCGGAGCCGGATGGTTACTCGGGATTGCAAAGTAAACCGGTGTATGAACGGTTGTTGTTGAGTGAGTGGTTACTTGCAGAAGAACTACCGGAAGAGTTTGATAGACGAGCGGTAATGGGTGAACATCTGTTTTTAAAGCGCCACACCAAGCACAGTGACGAATCCAGGTTTTCGGTGATATTGCTCGATTGCGGGCCACTTTTTGTGGGAGCACCGCGGTTGTTACAGCTGGCTTTGATTATATTTTTGCAAAGGCGAGCGTTACAAAAAAAAGTAGGTTTTCGTTGGGGTGTTTTGCAGCAACCTGGGATTTTGCACGAAGAAGTGTCGCAGAAAACCTTATCGCTATTCATTAAATCCCGAAGTTCCCTGTGCGTATCTCCGGAAAGTTCACAACAATGGTGCGATACTTTGAATTCTCATTCGACTATTCGTGAATTCTGGCTGGTGGCGGCGCAGGTTATCCAATGCGATGACTTGCAGGTAAATCACATCAATATCGAAGATGAGTTGATACCCGGTGAGCGCCGATTATCCCTCACATTGCAATACGGTAACCATGTCAGAAATTCGACTATTGAGTTGCCAGATGATGCAATGTGTGCGCGAATTATAAGAGACCCGTTTTACAGTACGCAAAATTACAGGCAACAAGCCGCTTTCCAATTATCCGGTTCCATCATTTTTTGCGGTACGGGCCGCAAAATTGCAGTAAGCGCATTGAATGTAGGTGCTGCTGTCTATCCCGTACCAAACTCGGCAAGTGCCAAAACAGGAATTGCCCGGGTGTTTGCAGCGCCACCGCAACACGAAATCGTTGCTGTTCAGACGCAGAAACGACGTATATTTGTGATAAGCGAGAGCCATGGACAATTTTATTGTCACAATTTCCCCGGGGCGAACCAACAATGCATGATTCGAACGCATGGTGAAACAAATATGTATGTGGATGTCAGGCGAAGCGGGTATCGCCCTCTATTTGTTTTCTCATTACCGGGATATTCTCATTGCGCATTCTTTTTGGATGACGCGTTACAGCTGTTTAAGATAAATTTCGGAGAGGAAGAAGTGAAGGCCATTCCAGTCGACGATTCTGTATCGGCGGTGATGGTAAGTGCTTTGGGTCTGAGTTATGTAAAAGTAGAGTCGCAGGACGAATTGCTGTTAGTAAAAAGGGCTAACTCCTATCGGCCGGAAAAGGAAACAATCGGTTTGGAAGAGACTACATCCGGGCAGGTGTTTTTGGGTTGCGATCACCACCAGAAGGATAATGTGATTCTGGCAGTGGAGAATGGCGAAAAATCACATTGGCATACGGTAGGTGGGTCGCGCGAACAGCGAATTGAAGTGAGTCCCAATGTTCGGGTGGTTGGTGTTGTGAGGCTTCCACCCGAACATTGGAGCAAGGGCGGACTGTCCGGAAGTGGTCAAGTTGTTCTGGTGGCGTTCGATGCAATTGACGGTAGAGTTTTTCTTTTAGATCAACGAGGCGAAAACGACTTGATCAGAGAGGAGGGAATAGCAGAAATACTGTTTGATCCTGTTTATGTATACATTGCCTATACCTTAGTAAGTGGCGAGGTAAAAGTGTTTTCGTTGTTGCGAAACGAAGTGGTTTTGATTATAAACTCGGATCAAACGAATGACTAAGTATGTTTTTTGTGGGCATCATCAGGTTCAGGGATTTTATTTTCCCATTTCTGTTGCTGAGTTGAAAACACGTAAACGCATCTTGACGCAGTGGCAACATGGGTTGAGAGTGTTTCGTCACCCCCAGATTGATGGTGTGTTTGTTCTATTTCAGAAGTCCTTGTTGCAGGATTGTGATGCGGCTCCGGGATATGCATTGGTAAAACGTCACGGTGTATGGACCAATGCGATGATTAGAAAAGAAGATGCGTTGGAATCGAACGGTTTTGGAGAAACTTTGTTGCTTATGTTTCATGGAAGCTTGAGGCGGATCAGTTTATCGGATGCGATAGAAGAAGACGTATCGGCTTGGATTGATGTCAGTGGCATCAAAGAGATTCAGGTTCAGTCTATGGGTAGACTGCCGGAACTAAAGACTGAGGATCTGCTAAAGGAAAAACAAGCCGTATATAAGCTGTTTTCTAATGAAGATTTAAAACCTGCTCCGGAACAGGAAGAGTTTATTCGGTCGCTTTCCGGTAAACCGGATTCATCAAAGCAAAATACCACGGCGTGGACTCAGTCCTTTTTTTCATTAAAGAAAATTATTCAATTTATATTTTCCCGGAATGGGCAGGTAGAACCCAATGGCGGTACAAGTTATGGTAATCCGTCAGGGGGCATGGCCGGTGGCATTTTCGATAAGTTCAGCGCGCTGTTCAAGCGTTTGGTTATGTCCTCAAATCTCGGGAAATTCCTGTCGAAGCGCCAAGCGCGTTACTTTCGAGGAATGTTGGACAAATTTGAAAGTGGTGATATTCATGATGCCTTACGTCATGCTATACCACTAGCCAGTGCGCGAGATGCATTTAACGCCGACCAGCCGGAGCTGGGGTTGCCGAAAGCACGCGCTGATTTGAAAATCAATTTCAGTTCCTCCCGTAGTTCTGGTAGTTTCCAATTCGAACATGATTTTTATGACTATCTTAGAAAACTGTATCGCTCCGTTTTTGAGCGACTGGATCGAGCCGGAAAAATAGAAGAGGCAGCATTTGTGTTGGCCGAATTACTTCAGGCTACAGAAGAGGCGGTCAGTTATCTGGAAAAGCATGGTGAGCTACGTTTGGCCGCCAAACTCGCCGAAGGTCGTGAAGCGAATCCTGCCCTCGTGATCCGGCAGTGGTTTTTGGCCGGTGAAGTCGGTCGGGCGATACAAATCGCCAAACGTACTCGGCATTTTTCTCAAGCTGTTCAAAGGATGCAACAATCCCATCCGATGGAAGCGGATAAACTGAGACTGTTATGGGCGCATTCCTTGGTCGAGGCAGGTCAATACGCCGCAGCAGTGGATGTGGTATGGTCTTTGGAGTCTGCGCGCGCTTTGGTATGGGCGTGGGCCGGAGCAGCTATAGAAGAAGGTGGTGAGTCAGGCGCTCGAATGCTGGCGCGTAAGATTGCCTACTGTCCTGATGAATACCCCGAACTGCGTGAACAGGCATTGCGGGTATTGGATGGAGATACGAAGTCTCCTATAGACTCGTATCAACATCCAATGGACCAGGCGGCACGCATGGCCTTTGCAAAGGCATTGCTACAAGAGCCGCAGTCTATTCAAAGCAGGGCCATTGCCCGGCAGGTCTATCGATCCATGCTTAGAGATTACGGTTTAGGTCTAATGTGGAATACGCGGGACCTAGATAAAATGTCTCTCTATGCACAGGAGCGTGCATTGCGCGCGGATATGCCTACTTCGCCCCATGGAGGGGGTATGGTGGCGATTCAATCAGAATTACCGCACCAGAGTATCACACATATGCTGAGCGATAGCGGAACTACAGAAGTATGGTGTGCACAGGTGCTACCCAAATTACGTATGCTATTGGCTAGAGGTGAAGCCGGTGTCACAGTAATGAATTTCTCAGGTAAGCAATCTTCACATTATGCAGAACCTGCACATCAATTGGTGTTGGTCCAAACCGGTAATAGAGCCATTGCAATCGCGCAACGAGGTGAGTTCATGCGCTTGGCTAAGCTGAATCTGTCAGCCGGTAGCAGTCGTTTCTGGTGTGACGTTAAGCTAAGTGCTTGGTGTGATTGTTACGATGGCATTGAGTGGTTTGCGGCTCAGGATAACCGGCTGATGGCCGTAGACGCGCAGGCAGATGAATTTCGAGTATTGTGGCAGGTTGACGATTTGCCAGGAGAAGTGGTGGCAATGGCTTGCCGTGACAATGCTTTGTCGATTCTTCTTATGGGTGAGCAGTTACAATGCTGGCGTTATGAAATTCCGTCGATGATGCTGAGAGATCGTGCTTGTTGTAATATGGATGGACTGGAAAAAGGTGGGTTGTTTGGTTTTACTGTAACACCAGATTCTCAAGTGCTAGCCTTGCAACAAGGGTTTCAAGGTCTCGAATATCTGTGTTTTTTTCAAGAAAACAGTCCCAAGCGACTTGGTTTGGAGACGCCTGCAGACATGGCGAATATTTTGTGGGTGGAGCAATGCGAGGAATGGTTGCTGTTAGGGTATGAGTTGGAACAGGAAAAAATAGGGCAGTGCATATGGGTATACAAAGTGGGTGACAATATGGATGGGCAAGCTGTGATGAAATTGGATATTGCCAATCGTGGCCACGCTCATGCAATAGTTAAGGATGCGAAACTTAGTTATTGCGATTCCACGGGTCAGATTGCAATGATTGATATGCGTAGCGGCCAGTTGGTATGGAAGCATCGTGTGTAGCTGTAGAATCTTTTCCTCAGAACGACCGGACATCTGATATCGTACTATTCTTGCTTGACTCTTGATGTCAGGCCCCCTATCTTTACTAGAATTCCCAAGGCTTGCATTCGCTGCACACTGTCAACGTAGCGCAGTATTTGTATCCTGGAGAAATTTGCACAACTTGACCGGACATCATATTGCTATGAATGATCATCCAGCTGTCTCGTACCCACGGTCATGGTATCCCTTGATGGTAGGTTGCAAAATCAAGATTGGTCAGGTCAAAGCGCTGCGGGCCTTCGGTAAGGATTGGGTGCTGTTTCGTGGCATGGATGGTGTTCCTGGTTTGGTTTATCGTTATTGCTGCCATATGGGGGCCGATCTTACTAAAGGTCGAGTGGTTGGGAATAACATAGAGTGTGGTTTGCACGGCTGGTGCTTTGATAACAGTGGTTTTTGCCGCAACATTCCTGCTTTAAAAGCTCACGATAAAGGCCAACTGCAACAACCAAAACAAATCAGTTTACCCTGCCGGGAGGTGTTTGGCGTTGTTTTTGTCTACTATGGTGATCGGCCGGAGTATGATCTTCCGGTGCCAGACGGTATGTCTGCAGTGATGTTTGGAGATTGTCATCAGATGGAATTCAATACCGAACATCACGTCCCGTGTTTAAATACTTTTGATGTGCAACACTATCGAAAAATTCATCAACGTGAGTTTCTCAATGAGCCGGTGGTCAAAAGTGAGGGGCCGTTTCATTTGGGGATTCAAATGAACACCAGAGTGCTGCCCGTCAGCATGATCGATCGCATTATGTGGCGACTAACCAAAGGCGAAGCCCGAGTGGTCGTCGATTGTTGGGGTGGTAGTTTGCTTGCTATGAGCAACCATAAAACGGGGTATGGCAGTATCGTTGCTATGTTACCGATAGAAACTATGAAGAGCCGCTTATTTATTATCCCCGTCAAAAATGCCCATGGTGATCGACATGTCACAGCGGGTCTGGGTTCCAGGGTTGCTTTACTGCTGGCAGCCATGCTTATCAAAGGATTTCTTCGGCCGGATACTATTTTATTAGCAGGGATGAAGCCGGTGCGCGGAAACTTGCTGAAAGGTGTCGACGATATTGCAGATCGTTACTGGAGCTTTTACCAGGGTTTACCGGTGCTTGATAGCATTCATGAATAGCGCTGAAAATTCCAGGAAATCTCTTTTTCGCCGCCGATTATTCACTGAGCCTATGGTTGACGAAGTGAAGCTTACCGAGCAGGCGCGTCATATTGTCCAACAGCGTGGACTGATGTTGGACCGCCAATCCATGATAATGCTGAGCCGGGAAAAGGGCGCGGATCTGGCTGCCGGCTGTTACTACCAAAGCCTGCTGCAATCTGAACATGGTTGTTTCATCAATAGGATTGATGCATACGATATCGCGAATTTTTCCAATAGGAGCGAAAAGCCCGGGGATATCCATATCGTGGTGGTGCCCGGTATGTTTTATAAAGAATACCCTGATGTGGGTGCGGATGGTCTTTTGGTCACCAATATCGCCCAGCGATTCGGCTTTACGGTGACGCGGGTTGCTACGCACAGTCGAGGCAGTATAAGCAGGAATGTAAAGGTGCTGGCAGATGCGTTGAAATCTCTGGATTCCAAGAATATCTGGCTTGTGTCTTTCAGTAAGGGGGGTAGTGAAGTACTGGCCTATTTGAACTCTAAACGGCATGCAGGACTGCGAGGTTGGATCAATATCGCCGGTATTAATCAAGGAACACCTCATGCGAGTCGGAAAATGTCGTCTTTTCCCAGGCGATTGGCCTATTCAGTGATCAGTCGGGTGATGGGAGTGGACTATTCCTTGTTATTCGAGCTTGATCCGGCCCACCCGACATGGCAGGCTAACCTTGATACTGATAAGTTGCAATGCATTCACGTGGTACCAATACCTTTGAGATCTCATGTACAGGGGATGTTAAAAAAACGCTACGAGAAACTATTGGATTATGGTCCCAACGACGGCATTGCACCCATTGTGGATGTTCAACAACTTCCGGGATGGATCTATCCCATCTGGGGCGTGGATCACTTTATGCGTACACCCAGAGTGAGCGAGCTGTTATACAAGATTTTCACCCATGTGGTTCATTCCACAAACATCAGTGCAGACGAAATCTCTATCGATACCACCACCTCAGATCTAATAGAAAAAGCCTTACAGGGTGTTGTACCATGAGCGATGTGCGTCGATTTGATCAGCAAAATCTTATCGTATTGCTGTTTGTTCAGTTGAGTATGGTTGGTATTTTGTGGTTGGCAAGTCATACATCCGGTGTTTTTTTGGTTCCTGCTATAGTTGGTTTTTCCTTTCTTGGACTAAGTAATTATGCTTTGATGCATGAAGCTTGTCATAGTGGCTTGAACGGTAGAAGTGAAAATACCAACTGGTTGATGGGTACGATGGCCGGGTGGATGTTTCCTGTTTCCTTCACCTTCATGAATATCGCTCATCGGGTACACCACAGCCACAATCGAACCGATAATGAGCTGTTCGATTACTATTATCCACATGACAATAAGTTGATTAAATTCAGCCAATGGTACAGCATTTTGATCGGTATTTATCCGCCGATTATCCCCTTAGGATCTCTGCTCATGGCCATTGCGCCTTGGGTGTTTTGGATGAAACCCTGGCAAACGGCCAAGTCCTCTTCCATTATTTTTGATCGCTCGCTGTTTCCCTCTTTGATATTGCAGCGAATTCGCTTAGAAGTGGTATGCGGAATCCTTTTTTGGATTATCTTGTTTACCCTGCTGCAGTTGGATTTCTGGTCTGTGTTATGGCTGTATCTGGCATTTTGGTTCAATTGGTCGACGCGGCAGTACGTGACCCATGCGTTTTCCGAGCGCGATGTCATGAATGGTGCACACAATTTACGGGTGAGTCGCGTGATGGCTTGGGTTCTGTTAAATGGTCACTGGGATCTGGTGCATCACAATCATCCATTTGCCCGTTGGCAAACCTTACCTGAATTGGGTCGAGACAGTCGTGCTCCTATTTCTTATTGGCGGCAGTATTTCAAACAATGGTTGGGTCCCAGGCCCTGTCCGCAGGTGTCGCCAAAAGCAATTGAAATGGAAGCTTTAAAACTATTCAGTAGAACCACTCAGTAGAACCATTCAGTAAACCAGCCCTGTAACCCTGTGTTAAATCTTGCCAGGCTATCATTAAGCCAGTGCCTCGCTGGCCTATAATTATATTAATAATAGAAAAAACGGAGAAATACTCGATTCTTTTGATAAGGAATACGCTTATGAACAAGATAGTATCTGCACTGTTAGCAATAGGGTTTCTGTTTTTGTTTGGTACAGCGGAGGCGGCGGGCCCTCGCAATTCCATACGTGCCGGGCTCATGCTCAACCCGATCGGTTATGTATCGATGGTGGAATATGAGCACTTAATTGCCGGAAAAGTATCTTTAGGTGGCCGCGTTGGGGTTTTATCTTATGACTATGACGATGGTGGCTATGAAGAAGAGGGCGATGGCAGTGGTGCTGACTTTATTATTCGTATTTATCGCAGTGGTGCCGGTTTTAACGGGTTCTATTATGGTTTCGCCGCCGGTATTTGGCAAATTGATTGGGAGTGGAGAGAGGACTTTTTCACACCCGCCGGGGTGTGGATCAGCGGAAATACCACCGCTCTCAACCTGGCGGCCCGAGTCGGGTGGAAGATTCCACTAGGCGCCGGTGATAGGGTGTACATTGACCCCTCTATAACCCTAGGGAACTATTTTTCTCTTGATTCGGAGACTGACGATCCCTGGAAAGGAACTCAGTATGATGATCAAAATGACGAACTGGGTGTTTATATTGCCGGCGGTGTTGTGGTTGGCGTCAATTTTTGAACATACGTAACTGAGCCGGAGTTCGGCATTCGGCATTGTTGCCCTTTGGAAGGGAGTTTAAAAGGAAGCCACTGTAGCGATGCTACAGTGGCATTGGCTACTAATGGGTGCGTGTTATGGTTATTTTTGCGGCCGGACCCAACCAACGGTGAGACTCATCCAAAGCAGAGCTGCTTAAGCCGTCATCACTCGTGACGACACCCGCGTGAATGGCGATATAGTTTCGGTCGTCCCTCATGGCATTGAAGCCTTCACCTGAAGTGCCGGGGAGGCTTGCAGCCGTTTCCGAGTTGGCTTCCGTTCCGGCATCGTAAACGTGGGCCAGTAGGTGACTGGAGTCGCCCGGCATCATGGTTCCCACCGGAATGCTTAGGGCGCCGGTAAATCCATCGTTGGTGTTGACCAGCATGGCAGCGACACTGATACGTAAATCTGCATCAATCCTGCTGCTGATATTAACGGTACCAGAGCTGCCTGGCGCGGTAATCCCTGTGGAACTGCCGGAGTTGGTGACATGGGAATCCATGCCGGCTTCCATCAGCAGTGTACTGCCGTCACCGCCTTCTGCTAACATTTCCAAGCCTTCACTGGCAGCCTCACCCAAAGCCCAAGGTTTGTAGGCTGAAGTATGGGTAATGACAGCAATGGGAGCAAACGATTGGGTATTGGTTAAATTGGTCACGCTAATTTCATAGTCGGCCATGGTTTGAGGCATGGGGTCATCATCATCCGAGCATGCGCTTAGTAGGATTCCGGCGAAGATGGTAAGAGACAAACTGAGAAACGTGTTTGCTTTTTTCATGTGATTTCTCCTACGGAGTGACAGTGATTTCGATTTTGGCAACCGGGTTTTGCCAACGATGGATGGAACTGTTGAGGTCACTGAGTCCGCCCATGCTGTCTTGGTCGCCTAACACGCCTCTGTGCACATGTATCATCATATTGGCTTCTTCCATAGTGACCCCGGTTCCGTTACTGCCTGTGTCGCCACCGGGAGCACCGGGATAACCGGAGACATTGGTGTCGCATGCGGTGGTAGCCGGTATTTCATTATTTGCTTCAGTGCCGGCGTCATATGCGTTCAAATAGTAAGTGTAGGTGCCGGCAGCGGCAGGGACTTCCATGGATTCCAGTCCAACGAAAGCATCATTTGTGGGTAAAATCATGGAGACGAGGGATAGGTGGGTGTTACCGCTCATGCTGTTGTCAAGCACCAAAGTGGTGGTGCCTCCAGGCGCGATAACTCCAGCGCCTGTTTTCGTATCCTCATCGAGAGCGCCCGCAGGCCCTGTATCGATGAGTTGGCTGGTGTCACCGCATTCCGCCATCAGCTCCAACGCGGTACTCGCGGCGGCGCCGACTTTAAATAAGTGTGTCGCGCTGTCTAAGCCGGTCATCAGAACCGGGGTAAAGTGATTTCCATTGGTGAGATTGGTAATTTTCACATCCCATTGTGCTGCACTACCTGTGGTAGCGACGGTGCCTAACAGGCATACGGATAGGATGTTGAGTAATGGTTTGGTGCTCATAGCTTCCCCTTTTTAAAACATTGAATATCTGTCCGATGGTTCGGGATATCGCGTAAATGGAAGCTTATGAGTGTGTATGTGTTAGTTCACACGCCCGTCACATAAAAATCACAAATAAATCACGGATTGGGTAAGGAAGGGGTTAAGTTCTTGATTAACAGTGCTTAGCGTACATATTCCAGTTTACGTATACTTTCAAAACTGAAGTTTTGTCCGTTCCACTCGATGTCGCCGGTCTGTACGTCTACAAAAATGTCTTTTTCGGGAACCCGGATTTTAGAAATATACGTTGGGAAAGCCCATTGGCCGTCACGTTTCTCGGGCTCGCCGGGGTGACCACAGGTGGATACCCCGGAAACAAAATAGGCCTTGGCAATGAGTTTTGCTTCGTACAACTCAACTCCGTCGGATACGTCAAGCAATTTTACCGCCCAAATGGGAAAATTGGAGGTGCTGGGATTGGGCATGGGTAGAATGGCCTTGTTGGTACAAGAGGTTAATAAACAGAAAGAAATGATGCTGAGCAGTCTCACCTTGTGTTTGCCTCAGTGTGATTTGTGTTGATTATACCCAGTCGCAAGCCGGTCAAAAAGTCGAGTAAATAAGTATCGCATGAGATAAGAATTAGTGCTACATAACACACCACAGTTGACAATCTCCGATTGTCAACTATACTTTCGCCTTATCCAATATAAGTCATATTAACTCAGGAGCAGGCCAACATGATTCATTTAAATCCCACCCCGATCAAGTAGCGCCTTCATCGTTTGGGAGGCGCGTACTGCGTCTTCCATGGTAACAATGTAAGGGCCGTTGGGCTGCTCAAAAAACCCTGGATGACACCGTTGTCCGGGGTTTTTTTATGCCCATGATCACCAAGAGAACCTTTGATTAGTAATTCGATACTAAGGGGATTGTTATGCCTACGAATAAGTTAAAAACCGCGAATGTCAGTTCGCAAGCAAAAGTGAAAGCTAAAAAAAGTTTTCCGGTTATCTCGATTAGAAAACAAAACATGAGTTTGAAGAATGTTAGGAAAGAGAAATGTCATGTAAAAAGAAAAACATAAAAAACAAACCCCAGGATCATCGTGAGATGATCCTGGCGTTTGCGCATCGGCTGCGGTTGCCCGACATAGAGGCCTACAGGCAATGGTGTGCGAATATGGGCTTAAGTACACGACTGAATAAAACTCAGCGTGAGTTGGCCCGTGAATACCGGCTTTATGTAGACGATGTGGCTGCCTGTGCACTGAAAAAGCAAAAGCGAGAAAGTAATCTGCGGTCATACATAAACAAACTGTATTCGCAGGAAATTCGCTATGCAGGCTTACAAGGTGAAATACTGCATGCCATCAGTGACGGATTCAGTAAAACGCAAAATCGTCGTCTTCTGCGCGATGTATTATGTCATTTGGATAACAATTCCAAGCTGTTATTACATGTGGAGTATGTTAAAGGTGTTATCAGTATGGTGTCCCATTTTCATCAGTGGGTTCGTCCGTTTTCCCAGTGGAAACCCAAGACCCGAAATGCTCACCGCCAATTTGCGTCGTTGGCGAGACACTTGTTTGCAAATTATCCGATCCCAGCATTCATGGATAGTGTTTGGTACGACGGTGATGGTAAAGCCAAATCTTGGTTTATCCATATTGGTATGGGCAATAATATCCGTACAGCAGCCGGATTACCAATTTGCTTAACCAAGAAAATGGCGCATCAATTTTCGCGGGCTCCATCTCATTACACGCTGAATGCAGCATTTCGTTGGGCGCAGGTTCAAGCGTTGGGTGGAAACAAAGCGGTGGCGGATGCAGTGGTGGAAACCCGACTGGCACGACAGTTCATAGATGATGAATTCTGGTTGAGTGTTTTGCGTTTTTTTGTAGAAAATCCACTGCTGGATCGGTGTCATTACGTTCCGGTAATTGATTACATTTGGAATCAAAAATACGAGGCACAACCGGTGTTTGTGGAACGAGGCGTGGTTCGGGAAGATCCGCCGCTTCAGCCCAACTTTACTATGCGCGGTCGCACTCCGGAAACTCTACTTCGTCAAATGGAACAGTGGCACCTGCAACTGGGGAAAGAAACACGGATAGGGAATACCCGCTGGGCAAAATCCAACATTTGCGATTTTCGTTTTGTGGAAGGCAATGCAGAGCATCACAATATGAAAGTGTGGACCATCCGAGAGCTGTTAGATCGAAAAGAGCTGGCCGCCGAAGGCCGGGTACAAAAACACTGTGTGGCTACCTATGCGGGGTCTTGTTTGAAAGGACATACGTCCATATGGACCATGGATGTACAGACCCATTTGGAAAGAAAAAAATTGGTTACTATTGAACTATCACATCCAGGTAAGTGTGTTTGCCAAGTTCGAGGTAAACGTAATCGTCTTGCTACCCCAGAAGAAATTTCGGTGATTCAGCGTTGGGTTGGGCGGGAGGGCTTAACCATAGCCGCGTATCTGAGTAATTAGGTTTGTCTTTGGGCCCAAACAGGATACCACCGGACATCCGGCATTGGTTCAAGACCCGGGTGCACGGATCAGAGGCTTCGTGAATCAATTGGTCTGCATTTTTTAATGGAATTATACGCTGCATCAGGTGTATCTTTGTGAGCTGGGTATTGATAGGTTGCTGCGATGATAATTCCTGAAAAGTCCACTCAAGAATTGAAGCAAAGTTTATTTGATGCCGTGGGGGGGCTGGAATCCTTGGAGCGGGTTCATAAAATATTTTACGATAAGGTTTATGCTCATCCCTGGCTCGGTTTATTCTTCCAGGGACATAATCAGACGTTTATCGAAAATCGTCAAACCCGCTTTATGGCGCAGAAAATGGGTGGTCCCAAACTGTACCGGGGAAGGGAGATACAACTGGCTCACCGGCATATGTATATTACCAAAGAGCTGTTTGATTTGCGCCAAGAGTTGTTACGGCAATCGTTACAGGGAGCAGGCATTGCAAAGCCGCTGGTGATGCGTTGGTTAGCCATCGATGCTGCGTTTTACCGTAAAATATGTAAAAATTCCATTGAAGAGTTTTATCAAACATCTTGGAAGTACGACAAACGTCGGATTCACCCCAGGCCCGACTGAAGTTACTTGGCCGAGCTAAGGCGGGCTTCTCAGGATTAGCGCATCGCACAGTATAACCGCAATACTAATTAACCGGAACATTATGTCAGACTCATTGTTGGCGACTATATACAGGAATGATGACAAATTGTTGTCGGATGTGGAAGCCTTGTTGGATTGTGGAGCAGACCCCAGTGCCATTACTAAGCACGGAGAGTCACCGCTACGAGTTGCATCCAACAACGGTCGGTTTGATGTGGTAAAGCTATTGCTCTCCCGGGGTGGAGATGCGGCGCAATTACAATGGAATAATCTGTTTCATGCCGTTGCCTATGGCAGTCTAAACAATCTTGAAGAGTGCGTAACAGGTCAGTTCGATCTGGAGGAAAGGGACTTTTGGCAAAGAACACCGTTTTTGTTTGCTATCTTAGTCGGTGACATTCAAAAGGTGGAAATGCTATTGGCAGCCGGGGCGGATGCCAGTGCCGTAGGTTGGCGTAGCAAAACACCTTTAGCCTATGCTATTCAAAATGATAATGCCAAAATGCTGAGATGGTTGCTTGAGCATGGTTTTGATGCGGAGCAGACAGATGAATTCGGCGATACGCCTTTGCTGCAGGCTGCGGAGCATGGCGCGCATAAGTGCGTGCAAGTACTCATTGATTTTGGTGTTGACCTTTTTCGGGAAAACAGTTCTCACCAGCAGGCGATCGGAGTAACTGAGAATTTGAATATTGTCAATGACTTAGTTAAGGCAGGGGCAGATTTAAATGATATGGATAAGGATGCCCGCGCGGCAATGTTAGGGTATCGTACGAATGAAGAACCCAATGTGACTCAACAGGAATACTTAGAAGGTAAGGGGCGCATATTCGGCGTGGATAACCCGAAGTTGTGCAATAGACCTTTTTGGCAGGCCATGGTGCACTGCGGGGGCTCGGCGTATTCGGCAATCAGTAAGTTTGAATCGAAGCGGGATATTCGCAATACCGAACCGGTGTGGAGTTACGATCGCTTCGGTAAATCCATGACGTCCTTAGGCGATGGACGTTTTATCGAAATTGCCGGTGAACACGAAGATCATTACGATCCCGACTTCTGTATTTACAATGATGTATTTGTGCACGACGGTAAAGGCGATTGTCAGATCTACATCTATCCCAGAGAAGCTTTTCCTCCTACGGATTTTCATAGCGCTACATTCGTGGATGGGAAAATTATAGTAATCGGAAATCTGGGGTATCTGGAAGATAGACAGCCGGGGTTTACACCGGTGTATTGCTTGGACGTGCAAACCCTGGTTATGGAAAACGTACCTACTACGGGCGATATGCCGGGTTGGATCAGCAATCATAAAGCAAGGTTGAATAATAGGAAGATTGTTGTTCGAGGGGGGAAAGTTATTGTTTTAAACAACAGTAAGCAGGATTATATTGATAATTGTCAAACTTACGAATTGTGTCTCCAGTCAAAACGGTGGCGAACAGTTGAATAATGACTATTCCCATTTATTTAATGGAAAATAATTGATACTGGTCACTGATAACTCGACCTACGGCCCCGGCGCTTAGGTAAGATTGAATTTTTAAGTATGCTGTATTGCTGTCTTGGATTTGGTAATTGCGTTGAAGTTCGGTGATGCTGCCACTTGCTATCGCGCCAAAGTACACGGAGGCTAATTGCTCGTTGTTCTGGCTGAACTCGCGGATGTAGATCCCGAATGCGCCTTGTGTGAGTTCCGTGGTGTCTACGAAGCACTTGAATCGATAGTTAGCGTTGGTTGGACTTGGTCGTATCTTGGGAGAGTCCAAGTGAATTTCCAGTGCGGTGCCAGTGAATAGGAATGCATCTGAAGTGTGGGGGAAGCGGCCGGTTTCGCTAGGGGCGAATTCAATGTTACCACTATCCATGGTCCATATATTGATTTCGTCGTGTTGATTAATCAAATTGTATTTTTCATATTCCAACTCGTGTCGGGGTAATACTATTTCAATGCCCGAGTCTATAGCGTAATCCACTATGGAGGCCAGCACATCAGGGTGCGTGGTATAAACGTAGTTAATTGGGTAAGGTAATATTTCATGAAAAACCAGTATAAGCCATTTTTTTTCCAAGATGGCTTGATCAATGTAGGCGAAAACTTCGCTGGTTGGGGTGTCTCTATTGATCGCTTTAACCATCAAAACCGTATTGTTGTATGGGAATCTGTTCAAGTCCTGAGTATCCCAAAATCCCCGGTGATGAGCATATAGTCTACTGCTGGTTTTGAGTACGCGATTGTCGTAAGCCCCAAAAGGTGTTGCCATTGAAGTCACTTGCAGTCCACGGTTTGTAAGTATGGTTTTTGACTCACCCAACTCTTTGTCGATATCAGCCTGGAGTAAGTTAGGAAGTTCCGGATGAGACAGCGTATGCGAACCGATCTCCCAGGAGTGATCGTCCTGCAAGGATTGTACTTGCTCCCAACTCATGTATCCGGACCTGCCAATCCAGCCGGTCGTAATATAAGCGGTTGCACTAACGTTGCGAGCTTCAAAAACAGGGAGTGCATATTCAAAAACAGAGGCGGGGCCATCATCAAACGTAAAGCTTATTTTACCGGTCAAGGTGACGGGTTCGGGGAATTTCGCTGAGGTCGAAGTTTGAGGTAGGTCATCCGAGCATGCCAAGGCAGACATCAATGTGCATGCAAGAAAAAACTTGGTTAAGGAGATTTTCTTGTTCATTCTTGGTCTGGTCTCCAAACAGCAGGAAATTCTACAAATAGGCCTCCGATTCAGTCAATAGTATACGAAAAATGACCACTTTGTCTAAAGCCCTGGGTTATTTGGTGATTTTCTGGATCACACGGTTTGGCGGGATGGCTAAAACAGAGGAATTATGTTTGTAATAGGGTAGGCGGTGCGTAACACCGCCTATAGTTGGTCGAGACCTGGTGATTTAGAGGTTGAACTGCACTCCAAGTAGCGTGGTTTCAAAGTCCTGAAGATCAGACTTGTAGCGCTCGTGTCGAAGAGTGATTAAAGAATTTTGATATTTGTATGACAAACCGAGGCCTAGATAGATTTTGTTGCTACGGCTGGAATCTTCTACGGTGGAGGTCAGACTGCCGGTAGTATCATATTTCTTTGTTGTCGTATTTTGTACTATGATAATTCCCCCGCCATGGGCGCTCAGCTTGTAAGTCTCGTTCAGGTCAAAATATTTTGATAGAACGACCTTGGAAGCACTATTGTCATAAGCTAACTTGGTGCTGCTGCTATCCGCATTGGTTATAGTGGTAGATGTGGTTCCCAGTTCCGTGTAGCTAATTTCCACGGCAATGTCGGGCCTAACGTATTGTCCAAAGCTGATTTCAGATGAGGTTATGCTATGCTTGCTTGAATCCTCACCGATTTCCACAGAAGTGGAGCCGGCTGACAGGTTAATAAAGTAGTTTTCGGCAGACACGTTACCGCTTATCGCGGCGAGTATTGCTAGTGCAGGTAATGTTTTCATAACTCCCCCAATAATTAAGGCTATATAGTTTTATTTGGTTAAAAGGTTATTAGATTAGAGTAATAATATTTTTTACAATTTTTTTGTCTTTAATCAATTCTTGTTTAACTGCGTCGACAATGCTGTTGAATCTAGGGCTTTCCATTAGCTCTTCTCCGAATTCCCAACTAAGTACTGCCCTAACGAAGGCTCCGATTAATAGGTCGTCTGTAATTTTCTCGCGATTGCCAACGGACTTAACTTTCTTTGTAATTATTGTTTGTAGTTCTTCAATCGATTTTTGACGTCGAGTAGAAGGTGGTTTTACCGTATTTGCACTATCTGATTTAGTAGTACTAGCGCGTGTTTTGTCAGCCTGTTTCCGGATAGTCCTAATTATCTGTGTAATGTTATTAATCGGATCCATGACTAATACGTGTTGGCGCTATTTTGTCTCTACTTTAGTTCTACTTTAATGGCTGTTCTTGTCATCCTCTTCCTGATCTTTATAAGCCGACCGCAGTAAGCGACTGCCAATAGATTTGGTTTCTTTTGATTGGCTACCGTCGGATGGGTTCTCATTGCCTGAAGTTTCAGAGTCATTTAAGCCTAATGCTGCTTTTGCTCTACGGAGCACTTTTTCCATATCGCTATTCAATGCGGGGTTACTGGTATTGCGAGCAATGCCTAGCTCCAAGCACTGAATGCATTGTTCAAACTCATCTCGACTTAGGTGTAGCATTCCCGTTTTAAATAAGAACAGATCGGTTTCTTCCCCTAATGGGTTCAACGCTTCCCATTTGGCTTCTGCAATAGCGGCGTCTCCTCGTGTTAAATACAGGAGCCCAAGCTGAAAATGCGCGGGATACAATTCCGGGTTTATCGTAACGGCTTGTTCAATTTCACTGATGGCACGGTCAAACATACCAATTTCTGCATGTAACGCGCCTTGAAGGTACATTACGTTAGCATTATTAGGGTTTAGTGCCAAAGCTCTCTTTAGAAATGTAATAGCCTCTTCGGTATTGTTGTTCTTGGTGCTTCCCAGTGCTAAGTGTAGCAATTCTTCTTCGTCTAACTTTTCCAAGTTCGTCTCCCGTGAGGCATATTCCAGGGCACAGAGTATACGTCATGCAATCAGGGTTAGTAAACGTACTTAGCTTAGACGTTTATATAATTCGTGCTATGTAGCCGTCTTCACTTAAGAGATAGAGTTTTTATAACAAATTCAGAAAAGGAATAATTTACATAGCCAGGGTATTGTTTCATGCTGTATAGTCTGCGCACGGAACAGTAGCCCTATATAGTTAACAATTACACTGTAGGGCTCAGTTATAAGTAGACAAAAATATAAATAAAGATTTGTAGTCCAGTCTAGTGTTATTGCTTACGTAGGTAGGAGTAAGGTCGGACTACAACATAAGGATAAATATAATGTCGGGAGGGGTGGTTATTAATTAGCCAATTTGTATGACGGGTGATTTTGTTTTAGCGTTAACGTCCGAGACCTTATGGGCTGCTTTGCTTATCTGTGCGCCGGTACTTGGCTTAAGTATGTTGGTGGGTGTGCTGGTTAGTCTTATACAAGTTGTTACTCAAATCCAGGAAATGTCACTTACGTTTATACCCAAACTAATCACAGTAGGTGTTGTGTTGGTAGTTTTTGGACCATGGATGTTGAGTGTTCTGCTGAACTTTTCCAAAACATTAATAGGAAACATACCACAGTATCTATAACTAATATGGATATAACTGTTAACGCAAACTCAGTTATAACGCTAATCCTGATGTCCATCAGAATCGGGGCCGTATTTATATTGTCTCCTCTGTTGTCACTAACACAGTTGCCAGTAAAAATAAAAGTTTTGTTGGTGCTTGGGTTGGCTGCGATGGTTTACGGTGGGGTTGGTGATGCTATTGGTACTTATGAAGTGCCCGAGTCATTTGGTCAATTGTTTTCGGCGGCGTTATCAGAACTGTTCGTCGGTATGGTGCTGGCGTTTGGTATTTTCGCTGTGTTTGCCGTATTTATGTTTGGGGGTCGAATCCTGGACTTTCAAATGGGTTTTGGAGTAGCTGGTTTGATCGATCCATTGACTCGTGCGCAAAACGCTTTGTTGGGTACGGCGCTAACGATAATGGCAGTCATCGTGTTTTTTGCACTGGATGCGCATCACTATGTGTTGCGCGGATTGGTTTACTCATTCGAGCGTTTGCCTGTTGGTGTTTCTCTAACTGAGTTGAATATGGCCGTTGTGGTTAGTCAGTTTGGAGTGGTCTTTGTTTACGGCTTGGCAATTGTCTCACCGGCGGTTCTGACGCTACTGCTATTGGATATTGGTATGGCGGTGGCTGCCAGAACTATGCCTCAAGTGAATATTTTTATAGTGGGATTGCCGCTTAAAATAGCCGTGGGTTTGTTAGTGCTTGCGCTGTCTATTAAGTATATGTCGGCAACCATAGAAAGTTTGTTTTCCGGATTGTTCCGCTATTGGGAACAGGTGTTGGGATAGGGTATGGCAGAACATCAGCAGGATCTGGACAAAACAGAAAAGGCGACACCGTATAAGCTACGGGAAGCAAAACGTATGGGGCAGGTGGCAAAAAGCCTGGAATTCAACTCCATTGTGATTCTCACATCGATGTTGATGCTGGTCTATATGTTTGGAAACCACTTCATTGTTGCAGAGGCAGGATTGACCGGCAGGCTATTGGCCGGGGCTCACAATGTGGTTTGGGATGCGGTACACATTAATACTTTTCTGGGAAATGTGGTCCGGGCCATGGTGGATATATTCTGGCCCTTGCTGCTAGTGATGTTTGTAGCTGCGGTAGCCGCCAATTTTATGCAAACCGGCCCGGTTTTCTCTTTTCATCCGGTCAAACCAGATTTTCAGAGGCTGAATCCCGTTAAAGGATTTAAGCGGGTGTTTTCCAAGAAAATGTTGTTTGAGGCGTTTAAAAATACGGTGAAATTGGCACTAATTTCAACAGTAATATATCTCTTTTTGCAAGACACAATAATGTCTCTATTACGAATGCAAAATGTCGACTCCCATCTGTTTGGCAAGGCGTTATTGCATGATGGTACTCATTTGGTATTTCAGCTGTTGGTGGTGTTGTGCATCATTATGATTATAGATTTGGTGTATACCAAATGGGATTTTTCTAAAAGAATGATGATGAGTCGGCGCGAATTGCGTGATGAAATCAAACGCCGCGAGGGTGACCCTCAAGTGCGAGCCAAGCAAAGAGAGTTGCAGAAAGAAGCGGCGAAAAGAGTGGGCGCCATTAGTCGGGTTCCCGATGCGGATGTCATTATAACCAACCCAACTCATTTAGCCGTTGCAGTGCAATATGATAGAAATAAAATGCGGTCTCCGTCTGTTATCGCCAAAGGTGCTGGTGAAGTCGCAGAAAAAATAAAGCTGTTGGCAAACAAGAATCAAATACCGGTGGTGGAAAATAAGCCTTTGGCGAGATTGCTATTTAAGACGACTAATATCGACGAATACGTGCCGGAAGAAAGCTTTGCTCAAGTAGCGAAAATACTGGTTTGGGTGTATGCCATGCGCAAGAAAAGAGACGGAGTGTGATTGTGGGAGATGTGTTAAGCTACTTCAGAGCTTCGCTGGGTAAGCATTCCGATCTAATTCTTGCTTTTTCTATTGTCGGTATTCTTGCGATTTTGTTTACGCCTATTCCACCTGCCCTGTTGGATTTTTTTCTGATATGTAACTTCAGTTTTGCGCTGGTGATATTGTTGCTGACCTTCTATGTCGACAAACCATTGGATTTTTCTACGTTTCCGTCTTTGTTGTTGATAGCCACCTTATTCCGACTGGCGTTAAATATCTCAGCAACACGATTGATATTGAGTGATACCGATGCGGGTCAGGTTATAGATACTGTTGGCTCGCACATGGTTTCCGGAAACTACATTATTGGCCTGATTGTGTTTCTGGTCTTAATAGTAGTTCAGTATATCGTTGTCACCAATGGGGCGCAGCGCGTTGCAGAGGTGGCGGCTCGTTTCACGCTAGATAGTATGCCAGGCAAACAAATGAGCATAGATGCGGATTTAAGTGCCGGCTTAATTGACGACAAAGAAGCGAAACAACGCAGGCGAAACATAGAGAAAGAGGGAAGTTTCTATGGGGCGATGGATGGTGCCAGTAAGTTTGTTAAAGGCGATGCCATTGCCGGTATAGTAATTGTTCTAATTGACATTATTGGTGGTTTGGCAATTGGGATTGCGCAGAAAGGTATGGCGTGGGGTGAGGCTTTACATACTTACACTTTGCTGACTATCGGTGACGGTATCGTTACACAAATACCCGCGTTAGTAATTTCCACTGGTACTGGGATCATCGTCACCAGGGCGGGATCTGACGGAATGTTAAGTCGGGAAATCAGTCGCCAGGTAATCGCTTTTCCAAAAACGCTGCTGCTTGTGTCCATCGGTTTAACGGTGTTTTTGCTGTTGCCGGGTATACCTGTAGTGCCGGTATTGATTGTATTAACGATAATGTTGTTATTGACTTATTACTCCTATAGGGCCAGGCAAACACAGTCGAGCGAAGAGTTGGAACCAGACTCAAGTGATAAAGATACGGACGATATTTATTCCCAAATGGCAGTTGAGCCTATAGAAATGCAAGTCGGGCAGAATCTGATATCGATGGTGGATTCGGCTACCGGTAATTTTATGGATCGAGTGGCGGCGTTCAGAAAGCAATACGCTTTGGATGTGGGGTTTGTCGTACCCAGGTTGAGAGTAAAAGATAACAAAAAACTTGCGCCAAACAGCTACGAAATCAGTGTGCATGGCGTAAAAGCCGGAGAGGGTGAGATTTATCAGGACAGGATTCTGGCAATTAACCCAGGCGATGCCACGAAAAAACTGGAAGGTGTGGCAACCAAGGACCCCACCTATCAGCTACCCGCCGTGTGGATACAAGAGGATGCGAGAAAATCGGCCAGTACAACAGGTTATACCATTGTTGATCCAAGCACCGTGCTAATGACGCATCTGAGTGAGATTTTTAAGCAACAATCGGCGAATTTATTAAGTCGAGCGGAAACCGAGCGTATGTTGGCCCGGGTACGGGAAAGCGACCCCGGCTTGATTGAAGAGTTAGTGCCGAATGTATTAGCGGTGACAGACATACAAAAAGTATTACAAAACTTGCTAAGTGAAAAGGTCTCTATAAGAAACATTATTGCCATTGTGGAAGTGTTGGTGGATAAGGGTAAAGAGACTAAAGATATTGGCGTTTTGACAGAGTTGGTGCGACAAAAATTAGCAACTGCCATCTGTCAGAGTCTCGCGGATGAGAATGGCGAATTACATGTGTTGACCCTGGACCCAAAGGTGGAAAGTTCCTTGGCCGCCGGTGTAAAACAAGGTGTATCTAACGCGGAAATTGTCATTGAACCCAATATGGCGCAACAGCTGTTACAGAAATTGTCAGCACAGGTGGAGAGTATGATGAAGGAAAACCACTTGCCCGTATTGTTGTGCTCACCGGAACTGCGTCGATACATATGGAGTTTCACAGTGCGGGTTATGCCTCAATTGTCGGTGGTATCAATGACTGAGATACCAAATACGGTGCGATTGCGGGCTTTTGGAATGGTAAATCTTTAAACAGAAATACAGGAAACGGGTGAGAACAATATGAGCGATTTAATTCAGATTATGGAAATCAGCATGCAAAATGACATGCAGCGCCTCAATACCATTAGTAATAACCTGGCTAACGTGAACACAGAAGGATTTAAAAAGGGAATCGCAGTACAGAATTCCTTTGAAGCAACAATGCTTAACACGCAACAATTGAACGAATCTTATTCGGAAAGGGCTGCGAAAGCACATAAACAACGGTTTATTGCCAATGTGGAGAACCTGACTGATTTTAGCGATGGATCCGTGAAAAACACCGGCCAACCCCTGCATTTGGCTATTGCCGGTGACGGAATGTTTGAAGTAATGACCGATGCAGGGTTGGCATTTACGCGCAAAGGGAGTTTTTCTAAAGACGCCAAAGGCCGCTTGGTTACGTTAAGTGGTTTCCCAGTGCAAGGCCAGGGTGGTGATATTCGTTTGACCACTGGCTCGCCTCGGATAGATCAGGAAGGAAATGTTTGGGAAGGCAAGAGTCTGGTGGCACAGCTAAAAGTAGTGGATGTAAAAAATAGTCGTTCGCTACAAAGTATTGGCGCCGGATTGTATAAAGCATCGGCTGGATTGACTGCCGGAAAGCCGGAATCCTATCGGATTAAACAAGGCTATCTGGAAAATTCCAACGTGTCTTCCATGCGCGAGATGGTTGAATTAATTGAAACGATGCGACATTTCGAAGCATCACAAAAAGTCATTAGCGGCTACGACAGTGTGTTGGATACCGCAATTAGAACATTGGGCGAATTCTAGTACTGCTCTATAGCGTACTTTTTATAAGGGGAGAAGCATATGTCGGATTCATTGTATGTGGCAGCGACTGGCATGCAGGCGCAGCAAACACAAATCGATGTGATATCGAACAATCTTGCCAATGTGAACACGGCAGGATTTAAAAAGAGTCGGGTGGATTTTCAGGATCTAATGTATCGACAACTTAATCCGGCGTTTAACTCCCTGGAGGCATTAGCGTCTTCTAATGGAGTGGGTTTAGGAACCGCCGTTAGTTCAACGAGTAAAGATTTTAGCGTTGGCGAAATGAAAAAAACCGAAAAATTATTAGACATCGCTATAGACGGGAAAGGATTTTACGAGGTGGTACTGCCTGATTCCAGCTATGCCTATACCCGCGGAGGTTCTTTTTCGGTGAATGAAGAGGGTTTTTTGGTGAGTACCAATGGTTATCTGGTCAATCCTATGATTCAACTGCCCTCGGATATGGAGTCATTGTTGATCGAACCCAATGGTGAAGTAAAAGTTAAGATGCCGGGTCAGGAACGGTTGGTGGATTTGGGACAAATCGAATTGGGCCAATTTGTTAACGATACCGGATTGAAAGCGTTGGGCGAGAACCTGTACCTGCCCACCGAACAGTCGGGTGAGCCGATGTATTACAAACCTGGTGAAAGCGGTGCGGGACTGTTACGGCAGGGGTATGTAGAGGCGTCCAACGTAAAGTTGGTGGAAGAGCTAACTAACATGATCCTGGCTCAAAGAGCCTATGAAATAAACTCCAAAGTCATTCAGGCATCAGATGAAATGCTGGGTATTGTGAATAATTTGAGGCGATAGCTACAAAATGACTTCACTGGTCCGTGGCATGATGGTTTTAATGGCAATGGTGTGGATGTCCGCACCATTGGCAACTGTTGTGGAAACTGAGGGCCGTCAACAGGTGCTTTTGAAAGAACGGCAGTGGTTAAGCGAGCACCGTGTTTATTTGGGAGACATTGCGGATTTTGAGCCTGCGGATTCACCAATGGCCGGTGAATTAGCGCAGGTGGAACTGGGGGCGGCTCCCAGGGTTGGAGCGTTTCGCCATATGAATGCATTACATATAGCAGCTATTGTGGAGAAACAATTTCCGGGATCAGTCGCTCAATTGCGATGGCTGGGTGCCTCACAAGTGGTCGTGGGGCGTATGGGGAAGACATATGAGAAAACGGCATATGTAACTGCGGCGGAACAATGCCTGAGACGGTATCTGGACGACTATGGGTCGGACGTGAAGATTTCTCTACAAAGCGATGCTTATGGTGATATTGATTTACCGAAAGGAGAAGTGTCGATTAACGCAAAAGTAGCTGCAGGTAAGGGTAAACGTTTGTACCATAGAATGGCGGTATGGGTGGATATCTCTGTGAATGGGGAGCATTACCGCACTATACCGGTATGGTTTTCTGTGACTCTAATGAGAGAGGTATTGGTATACGCAAGTTCCTATGAGAAAGGTGAGTTACTCAGTAGCGTAAAAACGCGTAAGATGAAAAAAAACATAGCTTTGTTAAGTGATGTCGTTACCGATGATTCGGCTATGGTGAAGCAAAGACTGAGCCGTGGTGTTAGTGAGGGTGCGGTTGTACGAAAAACACATTTTTCTGTTGTTCCGGACGTTGTCTCCGGTTCGAGAGTGGACGTGGTTGCCCAGGTCGGTAATGTGTTGCTTAACACCAAAGCCATCGCTTTGGAGGAGGGATTTTCCGGTGATCGAATCAAAGTGAAAAAGGAAGACGGTTTGAAATACAGTGTCAGGGTCATTGGGAAAAATGCGGTTTCTGCCGATGGGGAGAGTCGATTGTGAAATTTAGTGGTGTATCAAAACAGGTGCTTTTCTCTGCTTGCTTAGGAGTGTTGGTAGCATTGTCGTCAATAGAAACTGTTTTGGGTGATAGTTTGTACAAGGATGAAAATTACAAATCCTTGGTTGCCGATAGCAAAGGCAAAAAGAAAGGTGACATCGTTACGGTGATGATTTACGAATCTACTACAGCCTCCACCAGCACGGGTACTGATGCGGGTAAGTCAACGGACGTTGGTCTGGCGGCATCTGATGGTACCAACGAAATCGGTGGCTCATTAGGGCTTTCCAATGGATTCGACGGGGGTGGAACCAGTAGTCACACTGGAAAATTAATCGCCAGCGTATCCGTAACCGTTAGAAGAGTTTTACAAAACGGCGATATGATCGTTAGCGGTGAGCAGTCCATTGTGCTCAATGAAGAATCACAACAAATAAAAGTGTCGGGTCGCGTGCGCCCGGAAGACATATCTCCTGATAATACGGTGTTGTCTTCTCGTCTCGCGGATGCGCGGATCGCCTTGGAAGGAGAAGGTTTGCTTATAGACAAGTCCAAGCCAGGGGTAATTACCAAATTAATCAATTGGTTGTTTTAATATGAAAATTCAAGTGATATTTGGAAGGGTATGGAGCACGAAGTATTGCTTGCTCGTATTGCTGATTCTAACATTGCTCCCATTGCAGACCACAGCGGCTGTTAGAAGTGATGGCGTGAGAATTAAAGAATTGTGTCGAATCGTTGGAGTTCGGGAAAACTCCTTGGTGGGTTATGGAATTGTAACCGGTTTGGCCGGTACAGGAGACTCCAGAAGAAGTGCAGCGACTTTGCAATCATTGAGCAATGTTTTAAAAAGCTTTGGTATCAGGGTGGATGCCAATCAAATCCGCAGTCGTAATGTGGCGGCTGTCATGCTCACAGCCACGCTACCACCATTTGCCCGCTCCGGGGATAAATTAGATGTCAACGTGGCGTCTTTGGGAGATGCGAAAAGCTTGCTGGGCGGTACATTATTACGTACTCACTTAGAAGGTGTGGATGGCAAGATTTACAGTCTAGCGCAAGGGCCAGTTTCAGTTGGTGGCTACAGTTACGATTTGAATGGAAATTTGGTCCAGAAGAATCATCCTACAACTGCTTACATCCCTGGAGGGGCGGTTGTGGAGAGATCCGTAAACACGCAGCTGGTTGATGAAAATAACAAAATTACCTACGCCTTAAACGATCCGGATTTCACGACCGCCAATCGAATCGCAAAATCCATAAATGCGCAATTTAAAGCAGAAATAGCCATCGCTAAAGACGCAGGACGCATTGATGTGGATGTTCCGGACGACAAGCGTGGCAGCATTGTTGATTTTGTGACTGGAATGGAAAACATTTACGTCCAACCCGATGTGCACGCCAAGGTCGTCATCAATGAAAGAACCGGTACGGTGGTAGCCGGCGGTGATGTAAAAGTTTCAAAAGTAAGTATTACTCATGGTGACTTAAAACTGACTATTAAAACGGGATATGAAGTTTCTCAGCCCAATGTCATGTTAAGCAAGACGGGAGAGGGTGTGAAGACTCAGGTTATTCCGCATACCTCAATCGATGTGAAAGAAAACCAACAAATGTCGGTGTCTTTGCCGGGGCATGCAACAGTTACTGATCTGGTCTCGGCACTAAATAGGGTAAAAGCGACCAGTAGAGACATTATTACCATATTGCAATCGGTAAAACGGGCAGGTGGACTACACGCCGAATTGATAATCCAATAGTGAACAAGAAGACATGATGTATCGGAGAAAACAATGATAGATGACTTGGGTGGATATACGTCACAGTTGGTGAAAGCGGCATTGGATGTGGCCTCTTATCGACATAAAGTGATTTCGAACAATATTGCCAACGCCAATACCCCGGGATTCACGCCCAGTAAAGTCGGTTTTGAAGAATATTTACAATCTGTATCCATGGGTTACATGGAGGAGTTGGGCGCTTTGAACAAAGAACAATTGCAACAGTTGGTTAATCGAGTGACGTCAGGCGATACCACAGTAATGGCTAGCGGTGAAAAGGTTGAATTGGATCAGCAAATGGCCGATTTATCCGAAAATGTACTTAAATACCGTGCGCTGTTATTGGGGCTGGAAAAACGGGGCGCAATTATGAAGATGGCAGTAAGCCAAAAGGGGGTATAGGGTGGATTATTTAGCTGCATTTGAAATCAGTGCGTCCGGCATGATGGTGGAAAAAACTCGTTTGGATACGGTTGCGCTAAATCTTGCCAACTCAAAGAGCACCAAAACCGTTAACGGTACCCCGTTTAAGCCTTTGAAGGTGTTGTCAGGACCAAAGGTTAACAGTTTTGATTTATATATGAACCAATTTTCACAAACGAATGTACCAGCTGGCGTGCAAGTGCTGGATATAAAAGAAATGGAAGTTGCGCCAAAGTTAGTGTATGAGCCAGGGCATCCGGATGCCAATGCAGATGGATTCGTGGCTTATCCCAATATCAACCCGGTATCAGAAATGCTGACCATGATTGAGGCGACTCGATCCTATGAGGCCAATGTGAAGGCGTTTAATGCCGCTAAATCAATGGCGTTACAGGCACTGGAAATTGGGAGGAAATAGTTGTGGCTTTGGAAATCAATGAAGTTTCTGCAATAAGCAATGAGTTGTCCTTGTCACCAAGCACGCAAAATAGCGGCGCTGACTTTGCGCGTTGGGTCGAATCCCAAATTGGTACGGTAGATCAACAGATCAAAGTGGCGGATACCAAACTGGAAGCGCTGGCAGCAGGTGAAAACAACAATTTGCACGATGTCATGCTAACGTTGGAAAAAGCCAAATTGTCGTTTCAGTTAGCTTTAGAGGTCCGTAACAAGCTTCTGGAATCCTATCAGGAAATCATGCGGATGCAGGTTTAGGGGGTATTAAGAAATGTCATCCGATTTGGAAATGTCTATGCAAAACTCAAACAACAAAGCGCTGCTCATTGCCGGGGGCAGTGTCATTGTAATCCTTACACTGGTGGCTTTGGTATGGGTGTTTAGTAGCAGCTATACGGTGTTATTTAAAGATCTGGAAAGTTTAGATGCTGCGGCCGCGGTGGAAGAATTGGACAAGATGAAAGTTGAATACAAGATTCAGGACGGCGGCAGTACGATCCTGGTACCGGATTCCAAAGTTCATCAAGTTCGCCTGAGTCTCATGGCATCTGATGCTAAAATCAAAAGCGGAGTGGGATTTGAGCTGTTCGACGAATCAGACTTCGGTATGACGGAATACGTGCAGAAGATTAACTACCAACGTGCTTTGCAAGGCGAGCTGTCAAGAACGATTTCTTCTCTGAACGAAGTGAAATATGCCAAGGTGTTGTTGGTGATGCGAGAGAGTGGCTTGTTTAAGAAAAAAGAAGAAACCGCTCGGGCGTCAGTCATCTTGTTTTTGAAGGACGGAAAGACATTAAGTGTAGCCAGAATAGACGGTATTCAGAAACTGGTGGCTTCTTCAGTGCCCGGTCTGCTGGCTTCAAATGTAGTAGTTACAGATCAAGATGGAAAGACCTTAAGCCGTCGAATTGAAGTCTCGGAAAGTCTGGAGAATATTGTGTCTGTAGGCGATCGTTTGCAAAAACGTAAAGATATTGAAACCTATTTGGAAAGCAAGGCGCTAAAGATTCTGGAAAAAACTTTTGGCCCGAATCAAGCCATGGTTAGCATCGATGCCACTATAAATTTCAACAAAGTGAATACGACCAGCGAGACCGTTATATCGGATAACGGTGGCGTCGTACGCAAAAAAGAAATCAGTAACAATGGAAAGAAAAGCAATACCAGTAAAGAAGTGGAATACCGGGTCGGTAAAGTTATCGATCAAGTACAAATGGCCCCAGGAAGCATAGACAGGTTAAGTATTGGCGTTATTGTTCCGGAGAATACACCAAGAGAACGGGTCAACAAAATCAAAGAACTGGTTGCCATGGCGGCCGGATACAGTGATGCCCGCGGGGATGATATCGTGGTTCATGCAGTGGCTATGGTGAAGCCGCCGGCAGTTGCGGAACAGCAAGCCATTGTGGAAAGTTCCGATGTGACAGTGGCAGAAGGTATGGCCTTGCCATCTAGTCAGTTGCAATCGGCTAAACAGCGGATTGCGAAATTGCACCAGGAACAACTCCAGGTTGCGAAGGGTTTGGCAAACCCCGTCGAATCTAACACTGATCCGAAGCGGGAAGAGCTGGCGTTTATTGGTGCCGAGTTGTTGCAGTATCGCAATGTGTTTTTGGCTCTTTCAGCGATATTGGTGGTAGCAGCCATTGGTTTGTTTCTGTGGGTTCGAAGTCGTAAGCGCTATCAACTCAGTATTGTTGAGCGTGAGAATGCGCTAGCACAAATCCGTGTGTGGTTGGACGGAGACGATAAAGCGACAGTGAGTGAGGTAAGGCAATGGTAAGGGGGATAACGCACATTGCAACTACGAGCAAAGAGACTGAGGTAGAGGTGAAAAATGGGTGAAGGATTAAAACAAGTCGCCTTGTACTTGCATTGCATGAATAAAAGCGATCGTAAGTGGTTGTTGAAAAATCTGCGACGCGATCAACGTGTCCTGCTGACTAAAATGCTAAAAGAACTCGGCCAACTGGGTATCCCGGCTAATGGGGCGCTGTTGGGGCAGGGGCCACTTGCAGGTGCTGACGTTATGGGTCCGGATGAGGGCGGCGCTTCACAGGAATCTATGAATCAGTATCAACATACGATTTCGACTATAGATTCAGCGTCCATGGCACAATTGAAAAAGATATTGCTTAGCGAACCGGATTGGATGGTTGCTAATATATTGTCAGTGAAACGGTGGGCCTGGAGTGAGCAATATATGGGAATCCTTTCCAGTAAAAAAAGAAACGCAATAAACTCATTGTGCAGAAATGCAGGTAATGGTTTTTCAGATGTCGTGAAGCAAGCGCTGGTGACAGCGTTCGCTGAGAAATTACAGCAATACTCTTTTGATAGCAGTATAGGCACAAAATTGCGCCAATCAGATAGAGTTGCATAGCGGTGTGGCCAGCAGGTGATATTGGTAATAGCAAAAAGTTAGAGCATAACGGATACTAAGATGACTTCGATTATACGTTCACCAAGAGTCAGTAGCCAAGGGCGGGTGTTGTCAGTGCCCGAGAAAGCCGCTGTCTCGAAAAATCCGCTGGACTATACGGAGGTATCTCAGGTCAACAAAAATGTATCCGACCGTAAAAGAGATTTAAAGAACTATCAAGTCACGGATATACTGGATATTAATAGAAATGAACAGCATGCCAGTGATAATGAAGAGCTGGAGCAGTTAAAGCAACAATTGGATGCGGTTACGCAGGAACTGGAACAACTAAAACAATCCTTGTCCGATGAGCGTGAAAGTGCTCGGGAAGAAGGGTTTCAAGCAGGTGTTGAACAAGGTCGTGATAGCGTCACGACGGAGTGGAAATCTAAACAGGATTCCATAAACGACTTGATTCAAGAGCTGGAGAAAAAAGCTGGAGCAGAATTATCTGACAATGAAGATCAGTTTGTCGAGGTGATCGTTGCTGCCTTGCTTAAGGTGTTCGGCCAAGTCTTGGAGACGAAGCAAGGTATTGTTGCGGTCGTACGACACACTGTTGCGCAAGTGCAAACAGAAAACCCTATTAAAATCCGCGTGTCTCCTCAGGATTATTCTTTGTTAAGTGACTCCATCGAGTTGGACGGAACGGCAGGGGAGTTAGAGCATCGTTTTATCGCAGACAAAAATGTACAAGTCGGCGGTTGCATCATCGAGACACACAGGGGCGTTGTTGATGGGCGAGTAGAAACTCAGCTGAATACCATGCTGTCTGCCTTGGTGGCAGCGAAATCTAGGACACGCGTCGATGAATAGCTATGTTAAAGCTTTACATAGCACGGAATTGGTGCGCCGAATTGGCAAAGTAACTCAATTCTATGGCTTGATAGTGGAATCATCCGGTCCCGATGTGTTCCTCGGAGAATATTGTGAAATTCTTTCTGCCAATCAACAGCCGGTTCCTGCAGAAGTGGTAGGTTTAAAAGACGGGAAAGTGTTGCTTATGCCCTATGGCGAGTTGCGCGGTATCCGCATGGGCAGTGAAGTGGTAGCAAAAGGTCGACGTATTCAGGTGCCGGTAGGTCCGCAGTTGCTTGGGCGCATATTGGATGCATTTGGGAATCCGCTCGACGGTAAATCCACCATTGAGCCTGATAGGGAATACCCCCTGTATAATGATGCGTGCAATCCAATGGAACGTCCTGTCATCAACGAAGTACTGGAAACCGGGGTTCGCGCCGTAGATACCTTGTTAACGCTGGGTTTGGGGCAGCGGCTGGGAATATTTGCCGGCAGTGGCGTGGGGAAAAGTACCTTACTTGGCATGATTGCCAAAAACGCTAAGGCCGATGTAAACGTTATTGCTCTGATAGGCGAACGCGGCCGGGAAGTAAGAGAATTTGTTGAAGAGATTATGGATGTGGAAGCAATGCAACGAACAGTTGTCATTGTGGCTACGTCGGACCAACCGGCACTTGTGCGTACACATGCCGCACTCACGGCCACGGCTATTGCTGAATATTTTCGGGACCAGGGCTTGAATGTTGTATTCAGCATGGACTCAATTACCCGCTTTGCCATGGCGCAAAGGGAAATCGGTTTGGCCATTGGCGAACCGCCCACGGCTCGCGGATATACTCCCTCGGTGTTTGCGGCCCTACCGAAACTATTGGAGCGGGGAGGTACTCATTCTTCTGGCGGTAGCATTACCGCTTTGTACACAGTTCTGGTCGAGGGAGATGACCTCAATGATCCAGTGGCAGACAGTGTGCGCGCCATACTGGATGGACACATTGTTTTGTCACGGGATCTTGTGCACCAACAGCATTTCCCTTCGATCGATATTTTACAAAGCAAGAGTCGTTTACAGTCCAGGTTGTTGCAGTCAGAAGAGCTCAAGGATGTGGAGAAATTGCTCAAATTACTGAGTGCGTACGAGAAGTCAAAAGATATGGTAGAGCTGGGAGCATACAAATCGGGTGCTAACCCATTGTTGGATAAGGCCATTAAGCACATGCCGAATATAAACAAATTTTTGTGCCAAACCAAAGAGAAAAACTATTCGAGAAAAGAGTCAGTGTCTGAGTTAAACCGCGTTCTTAGAGATGCTGCGGTATAAGGTGTTGGTGCTGGAGCATGGGGGATTCAAGGAAAAAAGAAAATTTAGACCTTCTGAAGCGCATCGGAGAGGTGCGCATGGAGGCTGCGCGAGAAGAAGTGCAGCGTGCTTACAAATTGCTGGAGAATTCGACGCAAAAATTGGAGCAAACCCAGGGCTTGATTAAGGAACTGGAAACCAATATGCGCGACAGCACCGGTCCTGGAAAGCTGTTTAATGTGTTGGACCTGCAGCGAACGCGCCAATATTTGCAGTCACAGGAATCCTGTTTGGAGACGCAACAACAGGAATATTTGCATCACAAAAGATTGACGCAGGAATTGGTAAGCGTGCTAGTGCAAAAAAAAGTAGACGTTGAGCTTTTTGATAAAGCCCAGCAACGACTGCAGGCCAGATCGGACAAAGAAGAGCGTTTAAAACAAATCAAATCGCTGGATGAATTGTGGTTGCTGAAAAGGGGAAGCCATGTCAAGTAAAGTGCACTCAATGGTTCAGGAACACGTTACGGCCAAACAAAACAGCACGGCTTACAGCACTCGCCTGTCTCAGGAATGGGAGAGTATGTATTTAAAGCAGGAGAATGAACTAAAAGAAAATACGGGTTCTAGTCATACTACAGAAAAGACTCGAACTGAACCGGGCGAGATAAGCAGCAGCCGGAAACCGAAGGGACAAACAAATCCTGTGTTACCTGAAGCTCAAAGTGCATCTCGGACCAATACTGGGCTTGTTGCTTCGCATGACACAGAGGCGAACCAAAAACCGGTTGCGGGGTTCACCCCTGCAAGGAAATCAGGGGCACGAGGCATCATAAATGGGACGAGTTCCAGTTTGGTAAACCACAAACCGGATAGCTCAGCAGTTAGAGCAGAAAAAAGCCAAAGCGGATTCCAAGGCAAGCCGACGGAATTCAGGCCGCTAACGAAGCAGGGCATGCATATGGTTAGCGCCCCAGATGGCTCAGTAAGACTGTGGCTTAGAGATAGTAGTTTGGATCGAGGTCAGGGGATGAGGTTGGTACAACAACTCGTGTCCTTATTGAATAAAAGTGGCGTGAAGCTGGCGCTATTTACGTTAAACAGTGAAGTCGTTTTTGCAGATGCCAGTATGGAGTCAGTTGCGCAAAAAGCACAGAAGAATCCATCCCAATCAGAATTGTTTGAATATTACTAGGCGAGGTGACATATGGCAGTGGAAAGTATTGGTACAAACCTGACCAGCCCGCAACAACAGGTACAAAATGCAGGAATCGGGCAAGAGGATTTATTTAAGATTCTGCTAACCCAGCTAACTTATCAGGATCCTTTAAAGCCGCTGGACAATCAGGAGTTTATTGCCCAATTGGCGCAATTTTCCAGTTTGGAACAAACTCGGGAGTCCAACGAAAACCTGACCGCTTTATTGACCATGCAGGCGGCCGAGCAGTCCATTGGCTTGATTGGGAAAACAGTTCAGGTGGAAACAGAAAATGGTGGCGAGGTGGGTGATGTCATCGCCGTACGCTTTCAACAAGGAAAGCCGTTGTTAACCGTCAATTTCAATGGAGTTTACGACCAAAACGTGTCATTGGCACAAATTTCATTAGTATCGCCAGGTGAACAATCCACCGCGGCGGATACCGTCACCCCATAGGGAGAAGTGAAATGTTTAATGCTATCTACTCTGGTTTGTCCGGTTTAACGGCTTTCTCAAAAGGCTTGGATGTTATCAGTGATAACGTGTCCAATCTAAATACACCCGGCTACAAAGGCAATGATCTGATATTCCAGGACATCTTTTATCGATATCAGCTCAACAGTGGAGCGGACGGCTATTCACTGGGTGCAAATATGGGCGGTGGTGTGGATGCGTCGGTGACCAAATTGCGTTTGTCACAGGGGGATATTCGTTCTACCGATGTGGCGACCGATGTTGCTATCGATGGCAATGGGTTTTTCGTCATCCGAAAAGGCGATGAAATATTCTATACCCGAGGCGGTCAATTTGAGTTTAATGATGATGGAATATTGGTAGCGCGCGGCGATGAAAACCAAATCGTCATGGGCTTGGATGAGAATGGAAAATTGAGGCAAATCGATATTAACGCCCTGAGAACCAGTCCTCCCAAAGCAACATCCAACATCAGTTTTAAAAATGTGTTGTCTACGGCGACGGAAACTCATGAAATTCCGGATATAGAGATATTCGATGTGGCCGGGAATAAACATAAGTTAAAACTTATCCTCACTCATGACGAAGCCAATAACTGGATTGTGGAAGTAAAAGACGACAAGGATGAAGTTATCGCCACCAGAGGAGAAATACATTTTAGCGGTGACGGGACTCCAACAGAAGGGTTTAATACGTTTACATTTGAGTACAAGCCGGAAAACCTGGAGGGTAATGAGATCACTTTGAACTTCGGGACTCCAGGCAGTTATTCCGGTGTGAGATCACTATCCGGGGCGGTAGATGCGACGAATATAGAAGTCGATAAGGTGGATGGTTATGACGTGGGTGGCTTGAAAGAGGTCACGTTTGAAGCCGACGGTTCCATGGTGCTCAACTATACCAATGGTAATACAGAAGACTTTCTCAGTTTAGCATTAGCCCGCGTGGATAATCTGGGTTCGCTGCGCCAAATTGGCGACAACTTATTTATGGTTGCGGAATCGGAACAACCGGTTATTTCCGCAGCGGCGCATAACGGTTTGGGTGATATCGTCGGTAAAAGTATAGAACTTTCAAACGTGGAATTGACCCAACAGTTCACCGATTTGATCGTGGTACAACGTGGCTATCAGGCGTCTTCGCAAATACTCACTGTGTCCAACGAAATGCTACAACAACTACTTGAAACGATGAATAGAAAATAATGCACATACGGGATTTTAAACTATTTAAACAGTCGGAATTGCATTCCTTGCACCGACAGCTCGAAAGCCGATTAAGTCGTTGGGCTCAAAATTGGTTGGGGCATGAACGTTGTGAAACCTGGCTGGATTTGGCCGAAGAGCCTTTGGCGCAAGTAGGTGACGAACCTGCGCAAGTGTATTTGCTGGAAAACGGCATTGGATCCATGTACTTCATTGTGTCGGAATCACATATACAGCATCTGGGCGAGCAAATATTTGCTAAGGCACGAGGCGACTGCAAGTTGGATTTAAACGATGGCAGTCTTGCCCGAGCCGTTGTGCTAAAAGCCTTTGCCGGTTTAGGAGCGGATGTTCTATCCATGGACCAAACCGCGAGCGTTGAGATAAAAACCTTGGAAGCCATTCCAGGGCATATTTATGTTCCCGGTTCTGGATGCGTGTGTGTCACAGTGTATATCGACCACTGCGAGTATCGTTTATTGTTAACAAAGAGTGTGGTTGACATTTATCTACCGACTTCCACAACAAAGTCCGATTCCAAAGCACTGGAATCTTCGCAAAACGCCATTCGACATTTAAAAGTACAGTGCAAGGCACGGTTGGGAACGGTTGAAGTGACCTTTGGTGATTTGGTTTCGCTTCAGGTCGGTGATGTTATCCGCTTACAGGAGACTTTGGATCAACCAGTCGCCCTGATTTCCTGCGATGGTGCCGCAGGGTGTGTGGGTTCTTTGGGTAGTAGTGAAGGGAAAAAGGCTTTAAAAATAGTTAGCGGATCAGTTGATTAGTATTAGCATTTATTAAAATGGGAGGTAAACCAATGGCCGTTGAGTCAATCGAGCTGGCTGAGTTAAAAAAAGAAAAGTTGAATGGAAAGAAGGTCGTAGACAATCACCTGGACTTAATAAAAAACGTAAAAGTTAAGTTAGAGGTGTTTGTGGGAGACACGGAGCTAAGTGTCGGCGAACTGATGGATCTCAAAGAGAATCAGACCATTGCCTTGAATACCGATGTATCAGCACCTCTGGATATCGTCTTGGACGGAAAAGTCGTTGCCCGGGGTGCCTTGGCTGCGGTGGGTGACAATTTTGGTATTCGAATTACCGAGATAATGGACACGGTGTGACGTGAGACGGTCGCTTTTTTCCATTCTTTGCTTCGTATTTGTGTGTGCAATTGCAGTATCGTTTAGTGCTCTAGCATCCGATTCTTCTTCAGTTAAAGCAGTAGATACTGTAGATAAGTCTGTACCAAGAGCGGCTGGGGCGGCTGCTCCATCAATAGTACCCAAGAGCGAATCGGTTCCCTTCAAAAAAGAAGGAGTTATCACGGCGGGCCTGTTGGTGAAGTTAATGTTTGGTCTGTTTTTTTCCGTCTTGTTGGGAGCGGCAGCGGTTTACTTTCTGAAAAAGTACTATTTTGGTTTAGGGCAAGCCGGTACTGCTGATGGTAAGAACATCCGACTTGTAGAAGTGAAACGGATTACGCCCAAAAGTACGCTTATTCACATTGAATTTAAGGGTAAGCAGTTTTTGTTGGCGCAAACAGGAGAGCAGCTAACAGTTGTTGACAGGGAATCTGGGGGAGAATCCTCTGAGCTTTAGCAACACGTGGGTGTGACCCAAGAAAGCTACGAGGATTGTTTCGATTTAGGACCAACGCTCACGAGGCGGTGGCGCAATATTAATAAATTAAGTTGTAGATGTTATGAAACCGGGTTTGTTATTTATAGTATTTATCGTGTGTGTCCTGTTTGCAGATGTCTCATCAGCAGCGGATATTCAATTGCCTGGTGTGGACATCACTATCGGTGATAGTAGTGGCGATAAACAGGATGTAGCGACTGCCATCAAAGTGCTGGTGGGTTTAACGGTATTGTCATTGGTGCCGGCTTTACTGATAGTCATGACCTCGTTTACCCGAATTATTATCGTTTTATCCATTTTGCGCCATGCCTTTGGCATGCAGCAAACGCCACCCAATACCGTGCTCATTAGTTTGGCCTTGTTTTTAACCGTTTTTACTATGGCCCCCGTGTTCTCGTCAATGAATCAAAATGCATTCCAGCCCTATTTGAATAATCAAATCACTTCCAATCAGGCACTGCAAGTGGGAATGCAGCCAATTCGCGAGTTTATGATTCGACAAACTCGGGAAAAGGACCTGGCCCTTATGTTGGAATTGTCAAAACAAGAAGCACCTGCCAGTGTGGATGATGTTAGCAGCTTTACGTTATTGCCGGCATTCATGATCAGTGAGCTGAAGACGGCATTTGAAATAGGATTTATCATATTTTTACCTTTTTTACTCATAGATATTGTGGTGGCCAGTATTTTGATGTCCATGGGAATGTTGATGGTGCCGCCCATGATGATTTCCATGCCGATCAAAATCATGATGTTTGTTTTGATTGATGGTTGGAGTTTGGTGGTGAACTCTTTGGTGAGCAGTTTTGCTTGAATGGCTGGCTTGGATGCAAACACGGAACAGTTTGACGATGAAGCCCGCCTATGGGAGGCTTTTTCACTAAACCGTGATGTCGCAACCAGAGACAAATTGATTGCCTTGTATACGCCATTTGCAAGAAAACTGGCGACACATGTCTATGCTAATCGGACCAGTAATGATGTGGAGTACATGGATTATTACCAATACGGTCTTTTGGGATTGATTGAAGCGGTAGACCGGTACCAGCCGGAACAAAATGCCAGTTTCACTACTTATTCCAGTTACCGTATAAAAGGTGAGATTTATTCAGGGTTGGTGCGGCAAACAGAGAAGCGACAGCACAGCGCCTATTGCAAAGTGCTTAAAAGCCAAAGAAATCTCTCTATTTTGTCGCAAATGGGTCCGGTACGGACCTTGGAGGATATCGTCAACCTCACCATTAATTTGGCAGTTGTACATATGATTGATGATTTGGGGTTCAAGGAACCGGAGCCCATATTGGTTGAAGGAACCATCTACCACAATAACGAATACGTTTTGTTAAAACAACAGATCAAGGCAACTGTGGATGAATTGCCCACGGTAGAACGAATGGTGGTGAAGTATCACTATTTTAACCATTTGTTGTTCGAGCATATTGCAGAGATATTGGATCTAAGCAAAAGTCGTATATCGCAGATTCATACAAGTGCTATCAATATTATTCGCAGTAAATACAACCGGGAACTGGATGTGAGTTATTAGTGTGTTTCGGTGCATTGTTAAAAATTAGACGTGTTAAAGATTAAGAGTGTCAGAGAGTATCAAAGAATAAAGAGTGACAAAGATAACAGAGTGAAAAAGATTACAGAGGAGAACGGATATGGCAAAAGTGGCAGCAACGGATCCATTTAAGCAACTGGACGATGATGAATTGGTCGCCCTTGCTCGTATCGATATGGATAAGGGCGATATTGAAAAAGCGATCATCAAAATCAAGTGTGTGTTGAATCGGAATAGCGAGGATATGGAGGCCGTGGGGACTTTGGGTAAAATCTATGCCCAAATAGGTTTGTTCGAAAAATCAAAAGCCTACATGAAGCAGTATTTGGATTTGCAACCCGGCGCAGTTACGGAAACATTCCAATATGGTATGGTTCATTTTGACAGCGGTGACAAGGATCAAGCCTTACAAATATGGGAACAATTGCTGGACTCGCAACCCACCCATCCCCCCACTTTGTTTTACAAAGGCTTGGCCTTGGCGCAAAATAATAACGTGGCTGATGCCAGACAAACGCTGGGAATATTGCTGCAATCCGCTGCGGCGGACAATTTGTACTTTGGAAAAGCCAAAGAGCTGTTACAGGCTTTAGATGCCGGTGCCACGTCAACGGAAGCAGGAACCGCCGCTGCCGGAATGCCGGGAGACGCATATAAGGTAATTAATTGATATGAGTGGTGTCACGATCGATTTTCGAGAAAAACAATTGCGCGAGCAATTGAAGAAATACCAGGCTTACCACGAACAGGATCCGGGTAATGTCAATATCGTGGCACAACTCAGCGATTTACATTACCAACTGGGCCAGTTCGATGCCGCAAAGGAGGTGCTGCAATCAGTCAACCTCCAAGCCGAACCCGGCTTGATGTTTCGCCTGTCTAATATTGCTATTGCCAGAGGCGATGCGGAAGAGGCCATAGAAGTTTTAGAGCAGCTCAATGCTATGGGTGTGGATAACAGTGCCGTTAAATATAATTTGGCTTTTGCAAAAACACTGACGCGCCAATTTGAAGATGCAAAAGAGCTGCTATTGAACATCGATGCCGGTGATGATATGGCACCGCAAAGCCCAAAGCTTTTATCTCGATGTTATCATCATTTGGGCGGATTGGAAGAGGGTATTGCTTTGATGCAGGAGTACACGCAACAGCATAAGCAAGATGCCGAAGCATTGGGAATATTGGCATTGCTTAATGTTGATGCAAGCCACGACGATCAAGCCCGTGAGTGTGCGGAGCAATCGATTCGTATAGATGACGCCAATCTGGAAGCAAGAGTCGCCTTGGGTTCTTTGGCATTAGATGAATATGATACCGACTTAGCTGGAAAACATTTTAGCAAAGCTTTGAACCGCTCTCCCAAGAGTGGTCGTGCCTGGTCTGGGTTGGGTATGGTTGACATGATGAATATGGATATTCCCAAGGCAATCAGCGATCTGGAAAAAGCCGTAAAATTCATGCCGCAGCACTTGGGTAGCTGGCAAGCGCTGGCTTGGTGCCAACTCATGATGGATGATATCGAGGGGGCCAAGGCAAGTTTTAACAGTGCCATGGAGGTGGATCACAATTTTAGCGAGAATCACGGAGGTTTAGCCGTTATCGCCGTGTTGGAAGGGCGCCGTGACGAGGCCAAAGCGCTGGCCCGCAAAGCCGTATTGTTAGACCCCAACAGTTTTTCCGGCCGCTTCGCTCAAAGTATGTTGCAAAATGATACCGATCCTGAAAAAGCCAAAGAAAGTATCATGAACATTCTGCAAACCGATGTGGGTGGCGGCAAAAGCATTATTGACTACACCAATAAATACGTTACCAAGAATGTGCAGAAACTAAGACAAATCCAAGGGCTGGAAAAGAAGGATAGGCATTGAAACCGGCGTTTGTATTGGCGGTTCTAGACGTGTCAATGAAATATTGACAGTTACATTTCGGAACTTCTGGCCCACCGAGTAATATATCAATTTGACTGGAGTAAGGTTAGTTCAGTGAATGCTCCAGTTTTACTATACGTGATTTTCCGGCGGATTTTTCCACGACCAATCGAATGTCACCTTGCAGGGCCTCAATGGGTGCCTTCGCTTGTTTCTGCAAGGTAAGGTCTATTTGTGCATTGCCGATGGCGCCGGCTTTATTAAAGGTCCAATTCAAATTGTATATGTTTATCTGTCGGTCAGATGTAGTACGGAATAGCTGATAATATTCATTTCTAATATTATTGCGGCCTTTACTGTCGCCGCTTTGAGCGTTTTCGCTGAACAGTTGAATCAAACCTTGAATGTTGCCGTTTTCGTAGGATTGGATAAAGTTTTGTACCAAAGAGTTAAGTTCCTGTGGAGTTGGTAGTTCAGCAGTATTATTTTCGGGCTTGGTTTTCGCATCAATCACTATGGGGTCAACCATTTTTTCATTCACAACATAGTGGTTAAACTGCTTGATAAGGTTCGAATCTTTTGTGATCATGAACTCAATACGGCCTTGATACAGCGTTGCCGGCGCGTCTGCCTTGTGTTGAATGCTGACGGAGAGATTTCCTTTGGCTATGGATTTATAGTCTTCCCGGGTCCAAGTGAGATTATCAATCACCATTTGTCGCTTCACGGATGTTTCGAATAAGGTTTTGTACTCAGCCAAAATGTTGTTTCGCCCCATTTCTCCATTGCTGATGACATTCGGACTCAGGAAAGCTGAAAAAGCGTCTAGGTTCCCGGCGTTGTACGCAGCAGTAAACCGAGAAATCAATTGTTGGCTTTCTGCAACAGTCGGGGAGGTCACTTTAATAACTGGGACGTTTGTGCTGTTTTTTTGCGGAGCAGCATGATTTTCCGTATTTTGAACAACCACTGTTGCCGCACGGTGTTCAGGTTTGGATTGTGGTGCAGTTGTTGCGGCAGCTGGTTGCAAAACTTTGACAGCCTTAATTTTGGGTAAAGCGGTCAGTTTAGGTGAAGTTGTGCCAGTGGCAGTCGTTTTAGTCACTTTAGAAACCTTGCGAGGTAGAGCGGGTTTCGTCGTAACCGTATCTGCCGTTTTTGTTAGCGGTTTAGCTGACAGATTTTTCGGAGTAACGGGATTTTCTAGCGCGGATAAAGTGCTGTGGGTCGCAGGAATAGAGCTGGCTTTAGCGGAATGCTCAGATTGCTCAGCGATATTAATTACAGGAACCTGCTCTGAAACCGCTGTTGCCGGAGAGCTTATCGCAGCAACACCGGTGGTACCCTCAATAGCCTTTTCTTTAATTGCTGGTTTGGAGGTAAGTGTTTCTACCGAATTTTTCCCCACAACCATGCCCAAAATAAAAAACAAAAGTGCTAATCCGGTGCTTGCAAAAATGGCGTAGCGTATTTTGTCTGACGAATCTTTATCCCGAAGGAAATATTCCGCGCTATTTTCCGCGTTGGCGAGGGCTTGATGAAAATGTCCGTTTAACTGTTTGGAATCTTGAGTTTTTATGCCTTTAACCGAGGCCCACAAGAGCTTGGCTCGTTCATAAACAAATTCGCTTTCGCTGATTTCATTTTCCGTGTATTTCTTGGTGAGATTAACTAAATCAGATTGTCCTGCTGGCATGGTTTTTCTCTTATATTTAAGCATGAATTCATATGAAGCCGGCAAAAGACTAACAAATTTTGTGGTGGAAAGCAGCTGATATTATCAACTAAACAAAGAAAATAAATCCTGATACAAAGCGATAGAATATTGGAACAGGCGCTTATTACGGTCGCGTATATAAGATGAAGAGTAATTTCCTATTTAGCTGAAAATCAGATTAACCGATCAGTTTCAATTCGAAATAGGCATAAGGTTTTTAATCAATATGTTTATTGTCCTGGAAAACACGAATTGTTTGATAATTGATCAAATGAAAAAAATTAAATTTTTTTTCATTTTTCGCTAAACAAATTCCGAAAATCCCGGATAAGGGAATAACTCAACGGTTTGAGCACAGGCCCGAGGCATAAAAGCCATAAAATCTGGGAGAATGCTCAATATTTGTACATGCCGTTATAACAGACATACAATTCGGAAGGGGAAGTAACACATGGTCGCAGTGATTACGGGTGAAAATTTAGGTCTATCCACCGGTTCATTGACAACAACAGGCAGCGACGGATCGGCCAATCTGGGGCGCAGTCGCGAACAGATCTATGTTAACGCCACCACCGGCAACCTGG